>JASLCD010000386.1 GCA_030146295.1 Chryseobacterium sp. | reverse complement strand
GCAGAAAAGATTTTCAACGACCTGAAATATGATTTCAACTTATTCTACGAAGAGAAAGATGCAATTGGAAAGCGTTACAGAAGACAGGATGCCATTGGTACTCCATACTGTATTACTATCGACCATGACTCTCTGACTGATCATACAGTAACCATCAGAGACAGAGACACTATGCAGCAGGAAAGAGTTCCTGTTTCAGAGTTGAGAAGAATCATTGATGAGAAAACGAACTTCAGAAATTTACTTTCCCAATTATAAATTAAAAGCCCTGTTTTTCAGGGCTTTTTTATTTTCCGAATATTACAGACCAACATACCACAAAAAATATTATTTTTAAGGGACAAAAAACTAAACTAATAATAACCATGAAAAAACTCATTATTACCTCACTGGTGATAACTGTGATGGCGGGCTGCGTATCGAACGACAATCCGGCAGACCATCGGGATAACACCAAAAAAAACAACTCTACCCGCCTGCTGAAAAAAGCAACTCAGGTTATACCAGGCCAGCCGTCCTACGTTGTAACTTTCAAATATGATGGTGATAAAATCATAGAGTCCCACGGGGTAACGGATGATGATAAAATCATTTTTACGTATAACGGAGATTATATTGCCAAAACGGAGGAATATCTCAGTGGCGTACTGATCAATACTAGAGAATTCACTTATTCCAATGGAAAGATTATAACAGAAAAGGTAACCAACACGGAGAAAGGAACCTTGATCTATACTAAAACTTATCAATACGTGAGTGACACTCATGTTAAGTTTAATGAGTATAAAGATGGTACTTATCATCCATCAACGGGCACCTATTCAAATCTTTTATTTGCCCAGGTGGATGCTTATTTAACAAACGACGGTAATGTTGCTTCTGCCAGTTATACCTATAATGGAACCACGCACAATATTACCAATACCTATGACGGTTCCCTTCATCCGATGAAGAATGCAAAAGGGTATATTCAGATCAATTTACTTGATGTAAGTGACGGACAAATCGCGTATAATAATCTGCTAAAACAAACAGAGACGTATTCCGGTGCAACGAATGGAACAGACAAACTTTCAGCTGTTCATACGCTTAATAATAATAACTACCCAACCCAAACGGTGCAGACCTATGATATCTCATCGTACGGAACAAGTACCCAGACTGCGTACTACGAGTACTATTAGTCATTATTTTATATGTTAGATAGAAGCCCTGAAATGAATTCAGGGCTCTTTTATTTTTATCAACATATGGGTTAATTTATTACTTTTATCCCTCAAATTTTAACCATGAAAAAAATAACACTCATAGTGTTTGGACTGATCCAGACATTTGCATTTTCCCAAACCCAGGATTTGACAACACTAGCTGCCGGTGATCACGTGGGAATGAATGCATTATTCGATGATAAAGACAATCTTTACGGGTACGTTTCTTTATATTCTTACGGAAAATCCGGTGATAAGACCAAAAAGTTTGAGTATGTAATCCTAGACAAAAACCTCAACCCTGTTGCCAATAAAGAGTTTGAAGGAGATATTACCGCTGCCTCTTATTTAGGATATGTCGACTTTAAAGGACAAATTATTCTGAAACCTTCGATGATGGATTATTCTCTGGTAAAAAGCCGAGAAGTGTTTACTCCGGTTTCTATGGTGATTGACCCGAAAACAAACTCGATTACCCGAAAAATATATTATGATTATCTGGAAAATGGTACGTTCAAAGAGGTTAACGAGCCGAAAAGCTGGAAAGAACAGCGTAAAGAAAACCGTGATGAGAAAAAAGATAAAGGGTATAACTACGTTTCTGCTGTAGGGGAACTGAAAGAAGGCGGCTATTTTGCTGTTGAGTACAAAGATTACGGAAAGTATGAGAACAGCAACAGCCTTATGAAGTTTGATGAAAACAAAAAGGAAGTTTGGAGATATAAATACAATACAGACGGAAGCAAGAAAATTTACACCTCCTTATCTGTTCTGGAAAGAGACGAAAATTACATGTACTGCATTCTGAAAAAAGTCAATGAAAAGCAAAAAACATTCAGTCTACTAGTTCTTGATATGAAAACCGGAAAAGAAACATCCAACAAACCGATTACCGGATTATCTGATGATACAATAGACAATATTGAATCTTTCTACTCCAACTACAGAAAGCTTGATAATGATAAAACTTTTGATGATAAAGTAGTTCTGTTGGGAAGAAACTATGATGATTCAGAATCAGTAGGATTTGCAAGAATGATCCTCAACAAATCTGATTTTTCGGTAGATACAAAAGCAATCAATTATAAACCCAATATTTCTACTTTTCTTCCAAAGGTCGACAAGTATGGAATGGTAGAAAGCGGTTATATGCTTCAGACCAAAGATATGTACTTTATGAACGATGGAAGTGTAGGTATTTTGTCTGAAAAATATAAACCGGCAGGGCAATACAATGCTCCGAAGACCACAGATCTTGTATATATCTACACAGATAAAGATTTCAAAGTGAAAAATGTTCAGGTTTTTGAAAAAGAAAAATCAAAATGGGTCAACAGTGACTATCTCTTCTCACAATACCTCAACGGTGGAAAAGACGTAGTATTCTTCTATCGTGACTATCAAAAAGACGAAGTAACCAGACAGAAAAGATGGAATTTGTTTATCAATACCATTATTGATGGAAAATTCAAACAGGAGATCATTCCAATTTCTGAAAAAGACAATTATGCGGTAACACCCTACGTTGGAAAAGAAGGCTACATCCTGCTTCGGGAATATAATGAAAAAGAAAAGTTTAACAAGATCCGCCTGGAAAAATTAAATTATTAATACAAAAAGAACCCTGACTCAACATCAGGGTTTTTCTTTGACTTTTGAATACAGACTAACGATATTTTATTTACTCTCAATTCTTTTATTTAGAATTCGGTTTTAATTTTATCTAGATAGGTATAATCTTCTTTAACTTTTGCTATATAAGGATCTCTTCCTTCTGGCCTGTTCAGAAAATTTGAGTGGAAAACCTCCGTTTTTGAGTTGGAAACAATTTGGGTTGCAAGCGTTTTCGATAACGGTGCATATTCCGTAGAATTCAAGGTTAATAATGTGTTATACAGCAGGCAATATCCTGGGTACTTTGTATTGACCAATTCCTGAGCATATTGTGCTATTAATTTAGCTTGGTCTGCGCTGGGTGCAGTATTTTGAATCCCTAGTAAATCTTTTTTCGCCAATAATATATAAATCAGATATTGTTTTGAAGCAGTACTTAAATCTGCACTATAAAGCGCATTGAGGGTTTTCCAATCAACCTTGGAATCATTCATCTTATGGGCAAGATCATTTTCAATATTGAAAACCATAAAATCTGTATGAGCATCTAGATAAGGCAATTGCTGCGTATACTCTTTTCCTGCCGTCTTTCCTGATGAACTATTTTTATTTAAAATGGATGATTTGGACACTTCTTTATCATTTATATTTTCTGTCGTACCTTCTTCTTTAGAACAGCTTGTT
The DNA here is from genome assembly GCA_030146295.1 of Chryseobacterium sp. GTDB lineage: Bacteria > Bacteroidota > Bacteroidia > Flavobacteriales > Weeksellaceae > Chryseobacterium. The sequence goes on along the minus strand of JASLCD010000386.1, from coordinate 22,210 downwards.
ACAATTGAAGATAAAACTATGGTAGTTAAAATGAATTTTTTCATGGTATTTTACTTTATTATTAAAAATTTAAATTCTTTATTTCACGAGAATCAATTACTTCAGTATTTACAATAGGGTATGAACGCCGATCTTTTGGAATATTCCATTTATATCGATGCCATAATCACCGGAAAATACGTAATAGCTTGATGTATTTAGGATGTAATACCTAAAACTGTAATTAGTCTTTTAATCTGCTTAATCAATCTATTTTAGCGATGCCATCATTCGTCTGATAAAAGTCTGCGATATTCTTTATTTCATCAAGACTTAAGTTCCACATAAAGTTCAGAAACTGCTGATAGCTTTCACTTTGATTTTTGGGTTCTATACGATCCAGATACCTGTTGAGATTATAGTTTTTTCTTGCTTCATATATTTTGGAAAAACATCTTCCCAGCCAGCTTTTATAATATTTTTCTTCCTCTTCATCCTGCAGAAACTGCATGGCAGCATACACACCCTGTCCATAATCTTCTGAGTGGAAATAATTGGGTAAAATTTCCATTCTGGCCGTTTTCTTTAGTGTTACAAACAGATCAGAAGGTTTTTCCGGAGCAATTGGATTTTTAAGCTCTGCAAACGTTTTTTTTAGCATCTCAATTCTTCTGGATACTTCAGGATGTGATGCAAGAGAATCTTTGTTCAGTTTTTCTTTGTAGAAATTATAATTGTACAATGAAAAGTCTTCCTTCTTCATCCACTTCTCATTAAAGGCCTGCTTGGGAAGATTAAACAGTTTTTTATACGTTTCTACCTTCAATTCTCTTGGTGAAATGGTATCAAAATCCTGCAATCTCTGAAGAGCATTTACAAATTCTGCTTTCTTAAAATCACTGTTTTTAAAGATGACATACCCCAGAGAATCCGCCTGCATTTCGCTTTGCCTTCTTTCTACTCCTTTTTTATAGACTGTATTTTTAAAGATATCGAAAGCTTTCTGATTCTGGCGCTGGCTTCGGCTGGTAGTCGTTGATTTGATATCTGCCACCACTACCTTATCCAATTTATCCTGTTCGATAATTTTTAAAAAGGTTTTCAGGGAATGTTCTTCTATTTTATGACCCAGCTCATGAGCAATCACCGCAGCAATCTGTTCCTCATTATTCAGCCAGCTGTAAAGGCCCATATTGATAACAAAAGTTCCGTCAGCAAGGCAATAAGCATTGGGTGTATTGTCTTTTGCGATCAGAATTTTCAGGTCCTGAGGAATTGTAGGATTATTCTTTTTAAGGCGCTGAATCATAGCCTGTATACTGGTTTCAAATTCAGATTTAAAGATAAAATCCTTATTCTTCACCTGCTTTTGAAAGTCTGTTCCGAATTCTTTATAAATTTTGGACAATTCAGAGCCTGTTTTCCCGGAATATTGGGACTTCAATCTTTTTACAGTTGCCTCATTATTTCCTTCAAAACTCTTTAAAAATGCTTTTCTCTGTATATAATCTGCGGTATCTATCGGTTTATAAATCTGGGCTGTTCCCATGATTGAAAATAGGAAGTATCCCAATACAAAAAGTTTTCTGGTCATAGTTTTCATCAATAATAACAAAAATAGCTTATTTGATGATTCATTTTAATTTTTATAGCCAAATTATTCTAAATTTGTTAGAGACCCATTCATGAAAAAATGAGAATACTAAAGTACATGATAGGCGGAGCGGTAGCAGGTGCGGCCGCAGCTTATTTTCTGGGATATGATTATTTATTTAGTGGTATTTCCAAAACCTATCTTAAAGGAAAATCAAGTGCACATATTGATGACGGAAATCTTTTCCCGAGCAATCCTATTGCCACAGAGGAACCTAAACTCTGGGAAGAAGATCCGGATTACAACAAAAAGGATTTACCTAAACATTTAGTTGAAAATTTAAAACATTCCAAAACAGCCGCTTTTGTTGTAATACGGAATGGAAAAATTCTTCATGAGCAATATTGGGACGGATACAACCAGCTTTCACAGACCAATTCTTTTTCGATGGCAAAAGCAGTAACCGTGATGTTGTTGGGAAAAGTATTGGAAGAAGGTATTATTCCTACTATTGATGAACAGTTTTCTGATTTTTATCCGGAGTTTAAAAATAAGACATTCGGAAATCGGGTTACTCTTAAAAATCTGGCTCAAATGGAATCCGGGCTGGACTGGGATGAAAATTACAATAATCCGTTTCTACCCAATGCCAAGGCTTATTATGGAAAAAGTCTTGTAAAAGCGGTATTTTCAAGAAAATTTAAAGAAGAACCGGGAACAAGATTCGAATACCAGAGTGGTTCTACACAGCTTCTTGGGTTTGCCCTCCGGAAGGCTCTTGATCAACCATTAGCGAGCTATTTATCAGAGAAATTCTGGGTTCCTTTGGGAATGGAACAGAACGCCAAATGGAGTACAGACGATTATGGAATGGAGAAAACATACTGCTGTATTCATTCCAATGCAAGAGATTTTGCTAAACTGGGACAGCTGTTTCTGAATGATGGAAAAGCCGGAGACCAGCAGATTCTGAACGCAGACTTCATTGAACAAATGAGAACTCCTACTGAAAAGTCTGAAAACATTTACGGAATGGGACTTTGGATCAATCATGACAACCCGATCAAACATTATTATTTCCTGGGATTGCAGGGACAGTATATCATTATGGTTCCTGAGCACAATATGGTTATTGTAAAAACCGGAAGTTACTCCAACAATCCTAAAAACGACAGAGGAAGACCCGATCAGGTAAAATTCTTTGTGAACGAAATTGTACAACTATTCCAATAAATGCTATGGAAAAATACAGTCCGAAAATAGATACCTATATTGAAAAATCACAGGATTTTGCGAAGCCCATCCTGCATTATATCCGTGAAACGGTTCATGAATTCTGCCCTGATGCTGAAGAAACTATGAAATGGAGCTTTCCTCATTTTATCTATAAGGGAAAAAACCTGTGTGCTATGGCTTCCTTCAAGCAGCACTGCACTTTTGGATTCTGGCTGGAAAAGGAAATGAAAACCATGCAGGAGATGACTCAGAATATTGAGAAGAATTCAATGTTCAGCTTAGGAAAAATAACAGCAATGGAAGATCTTCCCTCCAAACCTCAGCTGAAAAAAGCAATAAAAGAAGCCATGGAACTAACGGATATGGGGGTCACAATGAAGAAGGCTCCACCTTCTAAGACAGAAATGGAAGTTCCGGATGATTTTCAGTCAGCGTTAGATTCCCGACCTGAAACGCTGGAAATTTTTGAAAAAGCTTCCCCTTCATTCAGAAAGGAATATATTGCCTGGATTACAGAAGCGAAAACCGAAGCAACCCGAAATAAAAGATTAGAACAATCTTTGGAATGGATAGCCGAAGGTAAAGGCCGTAACTGGAAATACCAAAAAAAATAAACACCATGAAGAAAAAGATTATTAGAAAAAAGATTGAAGGTCATGAACAAGTTCACCATAAGATCTATTTTCTCCTGATTTCAATATTTTACCTGTCTCGAGTTCTTCAATAATGATGTCATAATGGTTTCTTTCTGGCTTATAATACGTTGAAATATAGACAACAATATTTTCTTTCTGCAATCCCAGAGCTGCAGTATCGCCATCCCAATAATCAACCATCTCATATCCGAAAAAATTTTCCCGGGACAATTGCTTTACTAAATTATTGATTTCAGTCGTTTTGTTTTTCATTCGGAAAGAAAGACGAAAAATACGCAGAATTTTTGAATGAGGAATAGTATTAATGAAACCTGAAGTTAGCTTCCGGCAATGTATTATTTTTCAGGAAAGCTTCATATTCCGGGGATAGTTTTGCACGTCCAAAGGTGTTTTCACCACTCATGCTTCCAAGACGCACCTTATCTTTCCCAAATTTACTGTTCATGGCATCCATAGCTTTCATTACGGGAAGGTGCTGGTTTTGTATATCATCTTCAAAAAGGCTGATCTGCCTCTGATCTTCAGGTACAAAATCATTCACCATTACTCCTGCTCTTTTGTAATGAAACCCGTCTCTGTAAATGGCTTCAAAAAGTTCATTCACCACTCTTCCAATTAAAATTGAGGAATTGGTAGGATTGGAAAGAATCCGGGTCATTGCATTTCTGTATTCTGGCAGATCTTTTCTAAAGCGGTTAGTCTGTACAAAAACGGTAATCATTTTGCAACAGGTATTCTGCTTTCTTAATCTTTCTGAACAGTACATTCCAAAAGTTTCTACCCTTTCTCTTACATCTTCTTTTTTTGTAAGCATCTGCATAAAGCTTCGGGTAACAGCTATCGATTTTTTAGGAGAAGGCGCATCCAGTTCCAGCTGACGAATTCCCTTCAGCTCATTGATCATCCTTATTCCTTGAATTCCCATCATCTTCCGCACCCACATCTCGGGTTTCTGAAGAAGATCCCAGGCTTTATAAACTCCACTGTCATTCATTTTGGCAGCAAGACGTCTTCCGATTCCCCATACGTCTCCGATATTAAGCCATTTCAGGGCTTTTTCAATTTTTTCAGGGGTATTCAGGATGTAAACCCCGTTAAAGTTATCCGGAAAATCTTTTACAATTCTATTTGCAACTTTGCATAAGGTCTTTGTAGGTGCAATTCCTATACTTACAGGCAGGTTTTCTTTCTCATCAATTTCTTCTTTGATTCTAATACAATACTCATATATATCGATATATTTAAACCCTGTCAAATCAAGAAAAAGCTCATCAATACTATAAACCTCATGCTCAACAACATAGGATTTAGCAATATTGATGACTTGCTGGCTTTTATAATTATACAATTCAAATTTTGCAGAAAAACTTTTCACATCATGTTTTTGAAAAAGCTCTTTGTACTTGAATGCCGGGGCTGCCATAGGAATTCCCAGATCTTTTGCTTCTTTACTTCTGGATACAACACACCCATCGTTGTTGGAAAGAACCACAACGGGTTTGCCCTCAAGATCAGGATCTAAAGTTCTTTCACAGGAAACAAAAAAATTGTTACAATCTACAAGCGCGTACATGACAATTGTATGGTAAATATTTATACGAAATTAGAATTTTTAAAGAATAAAATAATCTTCTGGCCTACAATTAACATCATATTTAACAGTCTGAAAAACAAGTGAATCATTTTTTAAAACACGACACGATTTGTCGCATTAACGCTTTAATTTTGTTTTCAAAAAACATGAATAATGTTGCCGGTTAAATCATTCTCAACCGCTCTTCCTCAAGATCAATCTGATAGAGCTGGTGACGGATAATCTCTTCATTCACGGAAATATCTTTATTGAGTTCGGAAAGAAATTGTCTCTGACTTTCCAGCATTTCAAAAAAGATATCTTTTGTTTTTTCATTCATCCATTCTGTATCATTGGTCTGTATTTTTTCTTCCCAATGTTTCAGCATTCTTTCTAACCCGGCATGGCTATTCAGCTCATTTTCATGCTTATTTTTAAGAAATTGATAAACATGCTCTTTTAGTTTTCGTTTTATGTCTTCTCTGGCCTGTTTGTCTTTCTCTTCATCTGTAAAGTCATCAAATATATGTCCATATTTGATAAGATATGGCAGTGTGAGTCCCTGTACGAGTAAGGTAAGCAAAATTACCACGAAAGTAATAAACAGGATAAGATTTCTGTTGGGAAAAGGAATTCCGTTCTCAAGAGTAATCGGGATTGCCAATGCTGCTGCCAGTGAGACAACCCCTCTCATTCCAGTCCAGCCAAGCAGAAGAGGCATCAGCAGACGTCTTCTGGCAGAAGAGGCACGAGGAGCTACACTGGGACGAAAAACCAATGTGGCCAGCATTGCGGCATAAGAACTTATTATTCTGGCTGCAATCAGGATACCGGTTACCAAAACCCCATATTGAATGGCTGTACGCAAAGGAATTCCTTCCGACCGAAGCCCGCCAACGATGTCAGGAAGTTCCAGCCCGATTATTAAGAATACAATACCATTCAGGATAAATACAAAGCTTTCCCACACGCTGTAGCCTCTTATTCGGCTGGTACTGTTTAAAAATATCATTCTTTTAGCAGACATATACAAGCCCCCGCACACTACTGCTAACACTCCGGAACAATGGAACTGCTCTGCAATCCAATACATCAGATAAGGCTCAATAAGTGTCAATGCAATATCCGAAGATGCTTCTGTCGGAAGTCGTTTATGAGCCTGCACAAAAATCCAGGCCAGTAATAAGCCTATTCCTGCACCACCAATTACCATCCATAAAAAGTTCAGGGAAGCTTCCTGCCATACGAATTGTCCGGTTCCCACGGTAATTAAAGCAAAGCGGAATATAATAAGTGAGGAGGCATCATTCAACAGACTTTCTCCTTCCAGAATAGCGGATGTGGTGGTTGGTATTTTTACAAACTTCATAATCGCTCCCGTACTTACTGCATCAGGAGGAGATACAATTCCTCCTAACAGAAATCCAAGAGCAATAGTAAATCCGGGAATAAAATAATTAGCAGTAACAGCAACCGCCAGCGCTGTGAAAAACACAACCAAAAAGGCAAAACTACCAATGATACGCCACCATCTTTTCATTTCTTTAAAGGAAATGGACCATGCTGCTTCAAATAATAAAGGGGGTAAAAAAATAAAAAAGATAAGATCCGGATTGATCTTTACAACCGGTAAGCCCGGTACAAGACTGACCAGTAGCCCAAATACAACAAGTAAAATCGGATAGGCAATTTTTAGCCTGGCTGCCCACATATTTAACAGCACAATGGCCGCTACCATGGCCAATAAAAAGGGTAAGATGGTATGCATTTGATATTGTGTTTTTTGCTCACCATATTTACTACTTCTATTTGGTTTTTGAAAATTTAAAAGCAATTTTTTCTGGTTTTTACTATTTAAAGAGTGATTTATATGTTATAAATGTGTTTGCATATTATGTTTTACACCTCAGGCTGAATGGTATCAAATTTTGAACAAAAATTAAATAAAACACGTCAAGTTTCGTCGCTTTCATTCTATACTTTTGTATTATAACAAAATAAGAAATATGGACAAGGTAACCTTAGAACGAATTCAGAAACTTCATCCGCTGGTAAGAGATGAGGTAAAACAGATTATAAAGGAGTGTGATGAAGCACTTACCGGAAGAGCCAAGATAAGAATCACTCAAGGGTTAAGATCTTTTGAAGAACAGGAAAAACTGTATGCGATCGGAAGAATTACTTCCGGAAAAAAAGTAACCAATGCTAAGGCGGGGCAAAGCATCCACAATTATGGTCTTGCTGTAGATATCTGCCTTATGATTGACGGCAAAACCGCAAGTTGGGATACGGCAAAAGACTGGGATAATGATAAAGTTGCCGATTGGTATGAGTGTGTAAAAATCTTTGCCCGTCATGGCTGGGATTGGGGTGGAAACTGGAAAACCTTCAAGGACCTTCCCCACTTCGAAAAAAAGAACATTCCCTCTAAAAAAGGTCCTGTAAAAACCAGCTGGAGAATGCTTTTGAAACTGCCCAGAGATCAGCAGAATTATGTTGTTTTTTAATTCTTTTTCTTTGAAATTAATTAAAACACGACACGTTCTGTCGCTTCCCCAGCCTACCTTTGCTTTATAAGAAAACAACGAAAAAAGCAATGAAATCAAACGTATGGAATCTAAATATTTTCTGATAAATCAATAGATTCTGTACATGTAAGATTGCATGTGTCCTTTTAACAAACCATTAAAAATATCACATGAAAAAGACAACCATTCTTTCTTTGGACGGAGGCGGAATAAGGGGAATCATCACCTGCATTATTCTACGCTACATAGAGGAACAGCTTCAGTATTATGATAAGCCTACTGCCAAGCTTGGAGATTATTTTGATCTGGTAGCGGGCAGCAGCACGGGAGGTCTGATTGCTTCTATTATTTTATCTCCTGATGGAACCCGAAAGGCAAAATATTCTATTCAGAAAGGATTGGAATTATATGCTGAAAAGGGTGGCGACATCTTCCAGGTTTCTTTTTGGGAAAAACTGGTGAATCCATTCGGATTATTGAATGAAAGAATTTCCCAGGAAGCGCTTGAAAAAAATTTAAATGACTTTTTTGGAAATTTAGAATTAAAAGAATTAATAAAACCATGTTTAATAACAAGTTATGACATTGAGAACAGAAGGGCAAAGCTTTTCAACTCATGGAAAGCCAACCTCAGCACAGATAACTTCTACGTAAAAGATATCTGTAGAGCAACTTCAGCTGCTCCCACCTATTTTAGCCCGGTGCAGATCAAATCAATGTACGGGCAGATCTTCAGCCTGATAGATGGAGGAATGTTTGCTAATAATCCCGCCCTTTGTGCTTATGCAGAGGCAAGAAAGATTCCTTTTGCAGAGGTGTTAAAAAACCACCAGAAAGCCAATCATCCGAGTGTAAATGATATGATTATTGTTTCTATCGGAACGGGAATTGAAGCCAGGCCTTACGCTTTTAAAAGACTGGAAAAAGCCGGAAAAATTGGCTGGGTAAGTCCGATTATCGACATTTTAATGTCTGCCAACGCAGAAACAGTAGATTATCAGCTGGAACAGATGTTTCAGACCTTGGGTCTCAGAAATCAGAAGAACTATTACCGCCTGAATCCTTCTCTGAAAAATGCCTCCCCGGCAATGGATAATGTAAGAAGATCCAATATCGAAAATCTGATACAGGCCGGATTGAGTTATATTGATGACAACAGAGAAACTTTGAACCAGATTGTTCAAAAGCTCATCAAAAATAAAATATAAGCTTTGAACCTTATAACTACCCAATATAAGCTTTGAAGATTATATTTAAAAAATTAGAAAATCTTTTTTAACACGTCAAGTTTTGTCGTTTCGCCCCACTACCTTTGGAGTATAAGAAAAACACAAAACAACAATCCATAAAACTTTTAAAAAGCCATTGAATTCAACATTTTCTCATGCTGAACAGCCTAAAATATGTTCAAAATATAACCAACACCTTACAACACAAAACATGGAAACACCAGATCACAATACCGATGTACTCTTCAATGAAGATCTCTATACAATAGAATGGAGCGATATCGAAAATGCTGAGATGGACTATGAAAACTATCTCATTGACATTGAAAACTTCTTCAGAGAAGATTTTGAAAAAGGATTACTCGAAGAAGATATTTTTTAAATAAAAATTAATACACGACAAGTTCTGGCGCTGTTCAACATTACTTTTGAAATCTCTATAATAACCGTACAGCAAACTCATTAAACATCCTCAATTCCTTTGAATTCACCATTCACAAAATGCTGAACAGCCAGAACTATGTCTGAAAATATAATACAAAAGTGACATCTGTTTCCCTAAAAACAGGGCACAACCTTCAATTTATCAACCAAAAAATTACACGACGTTTTATGAAAACAAAAGAAGAACTCAAACTCTATTTTGAAAATGGAGATATCCCAAAACAGGAAGACTTTTGGGAATGGCAGAACGCTTACTGGCATAAAGATGAAAAAATTGACATGCAGAAAGTTACAGGTCTGGAAAACGGCACATTCAATCTTCTCTATGCTGAAATAGATGCTGATAAAAATGCGTCACTGGCATTCTTTCTCAAAAGAAAAATTGTGATAAAACCAGGAACATTAAGTATTCCAAAAAACTTTACCGGAGGTTTAATAATTACAGAAGTACAAATTCCGGACTCAGTAGTAAGTATTCAGGAAAGTGCATTTTCAGGGAGCAGCTTAACGACACTTGAAATCCCAGGTCAGGTAACAGATATCCAAAGCTGGGCATTTATAGGCAACAAACTGACTTCATTACATATTCCTGACAGTGTTACCAACATCGGTACTCAGGCATTTGCTGGAAATCTCCTGACAGAAGTACATCTTCCAAAGGGAATAAAGGATATCAAATTAGGCACATTTGCCTCTAACAAGCTTCAGTCTGTTATCATCCCTGAGGGAGTAACAGAAATTAAATCTGATGCTTTTATCAACAATCAACTCACCTCAGTAACTATTCCGGAAAGTGTTATGAATATTGAAATGAATGCTTTCAGAGATAACCAGCTTACAAAAGTGACATTAGGACCTGAGACCAGCTATTCACCTTATTCTTTTGACAGTACTGTGGAAATCGTTGGAGGAAAACTTATCAATTAAACTTTAAACAAATGAAAACAAAAGAAGAATTAAAAAAATATTTCGAAAACGGAGATATTCCGGTACAGGAAGAATTCTGGGAGTGGCATGATTCCTACTGGCACAAAGATGAAAAAATTCCTGCAGATCAATTAGATTATGATCTCTCTCAAAAAGCAGACGTCAATGCAGCCAATCTAAGCCCACAAAATGCTCAGCTCTGGAAAGAAAAAATTGAAACGCAAACTGCTATTCAGGCTCCACAGTTGAATGGAAATATCTTAACCGTATTTTACACCGGTGAAAATGGTGTCCAGCAAAGTAAATCCGTCGATTTAAGCAGTTTGGTAACCCGCGATATCAGCATTGAGAATGCAGTATATGATGCCGCTCAGAATATTATTACGATTACCCAAAATGACGGTTCGTCTTTTCAAATCAATCTTTCGGAATTCAGTATTATTCCAGCTACCAATGCGGATGGAAGTGTCACATTATCACAGGAAGGACAGGAAAAAGTTATCTTGAAAAAAGTAGCTGTAACAGGCAGTTATAACGATCTTTCCGATAAGCCACCTTTTAGTGGGAATGATAATTTACAAAATGTTATCGACAGAGGTAACGGAACAACCAAACCTATTATTTTCCAGCCAGCCCAAGGCAGAGCAGGTGAAATAAACTTCAGCCCTACAACATATTCTTTATGGTTTGGAAACATGAACACAGAACATACCGGACTATATGGAATCGGGATCGGTTATAACACGCTGTCAAAATTAACAACCGGTCAAAGTGGTATTGCTATTGGAGGTTTTGCAGGAGCAAACTTAACAACCGGAGACTGGAACACTTTTGTTGGCGTCAATAGTGGTTCACTTTTAACAACCGGAAGTTACAATGTAATGGTCGGGACTGAATCCGGTAAAAATTCAACAACAGCACTCGGATGTACGTATATTGGAGATGAAGCAGCGGTTAAAAATATTGATGGTAAATACAACACCGCTTTAGGAGTTGGAGCCGGATACTGGCTTACTCATGGAGTTCAAAATACATTCCTCGGAGCGTATGCCGGGCAGGTTCACGGAAAAGCAACATCCTCAGGCGCATGGGGTTCCAATACTTTTATTGGATATAATGCAGCCTCTACTACTCATGCTATGGGAGTTTGGGGTGACAATAATGTTGTTATCGGCTGTAATGCCCCATTAGGAGGTTCAACATTCAACAAGCTGGTTATTGAATCAAATCCGGTGGCAAGACGTCATGATTTTGTAACTCCATTAATTGGAGGTGACTTTGCTGCAAGAACATTGGATTTTGATGCTGTAGTTTCTGCAAAAAGAACACCTTTAGCTGATAACACCTATACAAAAGTAGCGGTCCTAAATGCCAATAATGTATTTGGTTATAAAAATTTATCAGATTTTACTGATTTCCTTCCATTAACAGGTACGGGCGCCGGAGCTCCGGTGACAGGGAATATCCAGTTTACAGACGAAGATCCGGAAGAGAGAATCATTTACAGAACAAATGAGCTTGATGGGGTAAAAAATATTTTCGGATTATTTCCTGAATCTGCCATGATGTCTTCCAGCAATTTAGATGGAACCAATGCCTCCAGTATTTCTGCAAGTAAAGAAAATGGTGTTTTCGCTTACGGACATGGTTCACGTTTAATGCTGAGTGATGTAGGTGCTGCTTTAAGACAGACAAATGGTGGAGGGGTAAAAGGAATTTTTGCAAGTCCAAGCATAGATGAACCTGTACTTATAGAGCATGAAACAGCAAATGCCAGAGGATTAAGCTCTAAAACTTATTTTGGAGACAATGCACAGGAAAATGATTACATCCAGAAACAATATGCAGATAAACAGCATTCCTACAGCACCAAAGAGGAGCTGACAGGCGGAAAATGGATCAATGGTAAGCCTGTCTACAAAAAAACACTGTATTTGGATCAGATCCCAAGAACAGGTGAAATTGATCTGAAGACTGAATTCCCGGATCTTGAAATCATTATTTCTAATGAAATGTTTACAGAATGGTATGACCTGAAAACCGCATTTGCAGGAAACCAATGGCGAACAAAAGCATATATCACCATCGAAAAAGAAACAGCAATTATTGAACTGTTGAATGTACCTGATTATGATTATTCTCTTATCAACTCGTTTACTCTAACTCTTGAATACACAAAAAAATAAGCAGCTATGCCAACCAATAATACATCAACAGCAAAATCCGCATTTACAGTCGGAAAATCCTTAGTAGGAGAAGGAATTATTAATTATAAAGAAACAAACCCTATGAATACAACCAACAACGCATCACAATCACTTTTCAGATTTGTAAGTCTGAGAAATCCACAATTAACAGAAACTAAAGATAAAAACCTTGGATTTATCCACAGACCTAAGGGAGTAACCGGTATTTTTGATACTGCAGTAGCGGGAAGACCTGCCAAAACATTAAAATTTACCGCAATGAAAAGGATTGCCGGAGAATTTAACACGGCTGGTTTCGAAAGCGAAAAGAAAATTGAAGAAGGACCATTTAAAGATCTTCTTGTGGTTGGAAGAAAGCTTTCTAAAAAAGAAACATTAGAAAGTACTGACTGGGCTTTCGTTACAGATTATTATAAAAGTCTTATTAACACAAACAAGCAGCTAAACGCAGAAGGAATTGCTATATTTTCCCAGCTTTGGAACAATTATATTTATCAAATCGTTACCCAGGGAGATTTCTATATTAAAGAAGCAATCAGCCACGTTTTAATGGCTATTCAGGTGGGGTTTGCCAGCAATCAGGATCTTACCGATCAGGAAATTATCAAAATTAATGGAGAAAAACCATTGGAAAAGGCATTGGACGGAAAAATCATCCTCCCAACTATCCTATTTTCAGAAGATACAGAAAACGTTTCTTCAGTGGCATCAAGAAGTGCTGAGGGCTCTGAACCAGCTTTGGCAGCAAGAACAGTTCAGAGATTAGAATCTGAAGCCAGAGCTTCTTTTGTATCCAGTAAAGCCATCCACAGAAAAGAATCTCTGAACGCACTGAATTCTGAGCTGGAAAAGCTTCAGAAAAAATTCCATAAATCAAGACATCAGGCATATGAGGATGCGTATTCCAGCTATATGGCAGAAAACAAAGATCGTTTAGAATTGTATGACAGAAAGCTGGCCGAAGTAGACAGCAAAATCACTCCGGACATGTCTGAGGAAGAAAAAGAACGTCTTTACAGTACTTTGAAAGAATATGAAGTTACTCCTTTCGTATTTACATATAAAAACGAAATCAATTTACAAGATTTGCAGGCAAAGCTTTCCCCGGAATCTTTCGACCTTTTTGTAGAACTTTTCGGTGAATCCACAACCAGCTTAACTTCTGTGGCAGAAGATATAGACAGCCTTCAGATCCTTTCCCACGACACCTTGAGAATGGGTGCGCAAACTATTGTTCTTGATGATGAGATTGAAAGTTATGCTGATGCCTTACTTGTTGTAAGAAACACTATTTCTTCTTCCATGGAGACCGCACTTCAAAACAGCCCTCTTCCGGAACAACAGTATGCCAATATCGGCGGAGCTTCAATACCTCTTGTTCAGAATACCGCCAGAACACCGATGGCATACAGCTTATATGCGCACAGTGCTTACGTGGTAGCAGGCAGCAGAGGATTTGTTAATTTTTCTTTTGAGGTTGAAGATGTTTCGTGGAGCGTTGCCAATGCTAAAATTACAGCTACAACAGATGCTGCCGGAACTTTCGAAGAAAACTACAGCAATATTCCTGTGGTAGATAATAAGATTACTTTACCTGCTGCTTTGGTAAATAGATTCAGAACCAGCTTTAGTTTCAAAATAGAAATCATTTTTGATAACGGAAGCATAGCCTACGGAGAGATTGCCACACAATATCCAAAAGAAGACTTAAATCTTACAGGAATGCTGACTTTGAAACGTGCAGCAGTTGAAAACCCGGGAACACCTGAACCAGGTACCATCCAAAAACGTAAAAATTTCGGGATCAAAAGACTTGGTGTTGCAGATTATATGAAAGTAGTACAAAGTGTTCATGCTTACGTTCCTGGAGAGGTTTCCAATATTGAGAATGTTATGGCAAGCGAATTGAGACACAAGTCTTCGGTTTCCAGAGAATATTCTGAAGTTACGGATACCACATCCAAATCTCAGGAAACAGAGAAAATGTCCGACACTTCCAAAACTTCCAGAACGGATATGCAGATCGAAGTTGCCAAAGAAATTGAAAAGCAGCAAAGTATTTCTGCCTACACAAGATTCAGCTATGGAAATGACAGTGCGATGAAGTTTGAAATCGGAGCAGACTATGCTAATAATTCGGCACAGCACGACAGTACACGACAGGCTGTGATGAAATCTCAGGAAATTACAGAAAGAGCAATGGAAAGAGTTCTTACAAAAATTTCAGAAGAAAGAGTACAGAAAATCATCAAGGAATATACGGAAACCAATGTACATGAATATGATAACAGAGGAAAAGTAACCAAGACCGATAATCCTGATGCTGCACAGCCTAAACATATTACGGGAGTTTACAGATGGATCGACAAGAAAATGAAAAACCAGATCTACAACTATGGTAAGCGTACGATGTTTGAGTTTATGGTTCCCGAACCTTCAAGATTACACCGTCTGGCTCTTACTGTCGCCAAAGCTCAGGTACTTAAAGCTCCTGTAGATCCAAGAAAAGCACCGGAGCCATGGTTAATGGCGGATCCAAAATCTGCAACTATTGTACAGATCCAGCATTGGGCTCAGGAATACGGAGTAACTTTAGAAGCATTCCCGGAAGCAACCAAACAGGTTATTCATACAGCTTCTAGCGTTCCTCAGACAAATGATGACTTTGGAATAGATCATACACAATTCACTATCCCGGACAACTATGCCGGAAAAAATGCAAGCTTCGCCTGCAGATCAACAAGAAACAGAGGCGGCGGATGGTCAGGATCCCGTTATTCTGAAGTTCTTTTCTCTAACTTAAAAGGAGATATGATTGGCCGTTCTGAACGTGGTGGAGATCTTAATTTTGATGACGGATCATCCGGTTTCAATATCACAGGCAATGTAACTTTCCAGGTGAAAGGCCACAACGTGAGAAGCTATACCATCAAAGTCGTTGTAAATTGTGAGCTGAGTGAGGCATTTATCAATAAGTGGAAAACAGACAGTTTTAACGATATTATTAAAGCTTATGAAGCTGCTTATACCAAATTCCAGGAAGATCAGGCAAGATTAGACGCGGAGCAAAAAGAAAAAGAAGCTCAGCTTAAAGAAAGACAGGATACTTTCTATCGTTATATGGAACATGATGTCCTAAAGCACAACTGTATCGCTTATTTATTACAGGATTACCTTTATACATTAGGTCAGGAAACCACCAATGGTGCTGATGAGAAAACCACCATGGATAATTTCCAGGTATACCTGAATGAAAATCTGGACAGATATACAGCCCTTGCCAAGTTTATGGAACAGGCATTTGAATGGGAAATCATGGATTATACCTTCTACCCATACTATTGGGCTAACCGTAAGAGCTGGCAGGAATTCTACATCAGTGAAAGTATGGATCCTCTATTCAGAAGCTTCCTACAGGCAGGTATGGCAAGAATTATTGTTACTGTAAAACCAGGTTTTGAAGCAGCCGTTCAGTTCTTCCTTGAAACAGGAATAATTTGGAATGGCGGTTCTGTTCCGGTAATCGGAGACCCAATGTACATGAGTATCGTGGACGAAATGAGACAGCCTACCGGAGAACCTCAGGGTAAATACTGGATTACCAGAATCCCTACTACCTTAACGATCCTTCAGGATAAATCTACAGGACTTCCAGTGAAGCAGCCTTTACCGATTTTCCCGGAAAATGATCCTAAGAATTGTGAAAACCCATCGGAACTGGAGTTTGAAACAAGTTTCAGTTTAGATGAAGAAGCTCAATTATCACATAGTGATGGGGCCACAACATTACCAACAACAATTGTTGGCTAGTGATAACATTAATAGCGGTGTGAAATATCACCGCTTTTTTTACAATTTTTAATTTCAAAAAACTTTAAAAATGAAAAATATAGATATTAGGAATCTTGCTAAGATTGGTGTGGCTGATGTGGATGTTTATAAAACCGACAGAAGGAAAATCTATTTTGATGATCAAAGTATCTTTGTTTTATTCTTTCGATCAAAAAACCAGGCAAATGGAAGCCTTCCCAAAACTGAATCAAGCGGAGAAATAAAATATGACAATTTATATACAGGAAATTTTGGTTTTGACACTTACATTCCAAAACTCTATCCTGCAAGACAATTTGAGAATGATTATATAGTTAATACAGACATAAAAACAGTAATTGAAGAAAAGAAATTAAATAGAGACAATTTTAAACTGGAAAGTAAAGGGAACGATAAATATTATATTCCTTCTGTATGTGTCACAAGAAATAATCAGGTCACTTTATATATCAAAGGATTTTCTAAGAAGAAATATATGTTACCTAAGCTTTCATTTAAATTTGTTTTATTAAACGAAGCAAAGTTTCCAATTAAAAATGAAGCAACATCAGAATTTAGAGAATATCCGGATAAAAAATTAAATATCATTTCCGGCAAAGAATTAATATTATCTGGTAAAGAAGATTTTGATTCACAAATTACAATACAAGCCGTAGATGACTTTGATGACCATATTGGGTTAATTTGTTTTTATAAAAATGACAAAGGAGAAGAGTTTCTAGTGGGCCAATGTAATTTTGCTCCCAATAAAAAAAATAATGTTAAACTAAAGTTTATTAAGGTAAAAGTAACAAATAATGGAACAGAAAAGTACGCAGAAAATCATTCATTTGATATTACAGGTTTATCTTCCTTCTTAAATAATAATACTATGGGACAAGCGGCAATGAATATTACCGTCCCTAAAAGCACTATTGATATTTTAAAACTTGAAGAAAAATATAAAGAAATTAATTCAGGTACAGGTCTTGAAGAAATAAAATTCAATTTAGCTGATTATACTGATGTAGTTGATTTAAAAAGTAAAGGTGACTTATCCACCGTTTTTAAAAGAAATTCGATTCTAGCGACGAAAGATGACACTTCCGAATCTAAGCTTCAAAGTCATATTTCAAAGATTTATAATCTCGATATACAGAACAAATTAAAGACCTCAACGGAATTAAATGCTATTTATGAAAAGTACAAAAATAAAATTAGAAAAGTATTTTCTAAAGAAGATTTTCTGGACGAAATCAGACGATGGTATTTAGATACATATATTCCTTTTTTCCTTTTAGAAGATATTACATTTAAAATCTATTTACAGGACGGAAAGTGGAGATGGACAGAAGCTTTTGAATCAAACCGGGTTAAAAGTCATAAACTTTCAGTGCTTGTTTCTAAGTTTAGTTTAATCCATGGGAAAGATTCATACAGTACGTATGCGCATGAATTGGCTCATGGTCTTAGTTTAGGTCATATTTTTGAAAATTCAACGGGAACAAATATTCAGAAAGAAGGTTTAACTCTTGAAAACGTGATGGATTATTATGTTATTAATATTGACGGAACTAAACTTTTACATCCCCAACCATATGTTTTCAATGCAAAACAGTGGGAAAATATGAGAAGTTACTATATCGAAAGAAGTATAAATGAATTGCAGTATTACGAAAATCTTTTCGATGACAATCCTAAAGAAGCTGAAAATTTAAAAAAAGATTGTGAAAATTTACTGGATAATTTATAATTTTAGTAACTAAAATCATAAAAAATGAAGTACTTTTTCCTTTTATTATTACTCATCAATATTCCTTGTATCGCACAAAATAAGGAACAAATTTCAAACTTTATTAATGATATATACGGAAACGATTACTATCTGTTAGAGAAAAAAGCCAAACCCATTTTACTTACTGAACTCAATGATGATTGGAGTAAATCAATTTCTTTAAATAGCAGACAACAATATACTAATGCTCAAAAAAATCAAAACATCAGCCAGATCAACTGGCAAGACTATACTTTGAAAAAGGCAATTTTATGTGAAAATGGAATACCTATTATGAATGAAAAGAATATTCCTTATGATTGTATTTTATTTATTCCTGAAAACCTTACCAAGAAAGAGAAAGCACAGATAATTAATACTAAAAAACCAACTCAATTTATTATATATTCAAAAAAAAATTGGAACGAAGATAAAAAGAAAGCAGCATATTACTCTTTTCTGAAAAATTTTAAAAAGACAGAGGAGAATGAAACATTTAAACCTATAAGTTTATCTCAACCTATTTTTTTTGATAAGTATGTGCTAATTAGCTCTTATTCTTCTTCCAAATTATCAACCTGTGTTTTTGAACAGAAAATTAATACCTTTTATAAATTAGATTGTGAATCATTAAATTATAAATAGAGCATTTATCATAAATAATAATCAATAAGCCACAGTATTCTGTGGCTTTCACCTTTTATAATTTACTACAAAAAAAATAAAACACGACACGTTTTGTCGCATTAACCGCATATATTTGTCTTATAAAACTTTACCATGAAACGCAGCGTTGCTGCACCGTAAAAATAGAGAAATGAAGAAAGATTTTTATCTGACAAGATATGCCTTAATTATAAAAAGATTAGAAAGTTCTCCAGCTACCTATTCACAGCTGGAGCACTATCTTTTAAATTCTTTTGAATTCCAGGATGCTGAAATCAAAAGCTACTCTATCCGTACCCTGCAAAGGGACATCCGCGAGATTTCTGATCTCTTTAATCTTTCTATCCACAACAAGAAAAAAGGAGACAACCGATACTATATCGAGAGCCGCCCGATCATGGAAGTGGATGAATACAACCAAAAATTACTGGAATCTTTTCAGGTGAGTAACGCGATGAATACCCACCCCGATTTTTCAGATTTTATTTTTTTTGAAAGCCGTAAACCCACCGGAGTCGAGAATTTTTATGATCTGTTCTTCGCCATCAGAAATAAAAGGGTTGTAAGCTTTGAGCACTACAATTACAAAAACAAACTGATGACCTCCAGAAAAGTTCATCCTTTGGCCTTAAAAGAATCCAAAGACCGATGGTATCTTATCGCGATTGATACAAAAGATAAGATTTTAAAATCATTTGGACTGGACAGAATCAACTATCTGGATGTAGCCAACAATCAGTTTAGAGAGAAGTACAAATATAATTTCAGAGAGCATTTTAAAAATGCATTCGGAGTCATGAATCTGACAGAACAGAAACCACAGAACATCGTACTGAAATGCAGCCGTCATCAGGGAGAATATATCCGAAGTTTTCCTCTTCACCAGTCACAGAAAGAGACCAAAGAAACTCCGGAAGAGATTTATTTTGAGTTCTTCCTTCATCCTACTTATGATTTTATGCAGGAGATTCTTTCTTTCGGAAAAGAAGTAACCGTTCTGGAACCTAAAGGTTTAGTTGATGAGATCCGCAATCATTTGCAGGAATCTTTGAACCGCTATCTTGAAAGCTGATTATAAGAAACAAATTTCATATTTTTTGTTATATTTACATAAATATACCCTCATTGAAAACATTATTCATTGGCATTACCTGTTTTATTTCTTCTTTTTTACTATCACAGCAGAAAGAGGAGTTCAGGCTTGTAAAGAACTATTACAACCAGCACAGAAATATGCTGAATAAAGAATTCAAAAAAAAGTTTGATGCTGAATCCAATACTGTAAAAAAAGGGGCAATAAAAGGAGACTTCCTTTTTTTCATGAAGAAAATGGACAGTATTGAAAACAATGCATTGATAGGCGCTTTATTGAAAGTAAGAAATCTGGAAGACCTCCAAACTATCAAAAATCCTAAACTAAACTCATCTGCAAAGTTTTCGGAAGCGGAAAAAGTAGCTGATTATCCCGGAGGACTTAATTCTTTGAGACAGGAAGTGGCCAATCTGTTGTATGTTGACGGGGTTTATTCTTTAGAAAAAATGATAAAAACAGATGTAGATTTTATTGTAGAAAAAGACGGAACAGTCAGCAATGTTCATGCACAGGGAGATAATTTCACCTTCAACAGACAGGCAGAAATTGCGCTATATTCTTTGTCCGAAAAATTTTCGCCGGCAATGATAAAAGGTGATCCTACTATTTACCGTTTTAAACTTCCTTTAACTTTAACGATGACCGATTAAATGTTTACAGACGAATATTATATGAAAATGGCTTTGCAGGAAGCAGAAACGGCCTTAGAAAAAGATGAGGTTCCTATTGGCTGTGTTGTGGTTTCCAATAACCGGATTATTGCAAGAGCACACAACCTTACAGAAACACTGAATGATGTTACCGCTCATGCCGAAATGCAGGCTATCACTTCAGCAGCTAATTTTCTTGGTGGGAAGTATTTAAAAGACTGTATTTTGTATGTAACAATGGAACCCTGTGTGATGTGCTCAGGTGCTCTTTCCTGGTCCCAGATCTCAAAAGTAGTGATTGGAGCGAGGGATGAACAAAGGGGGTTTATCAATAAACATCTTTCTCTGCACCCGAAGACAGAAATTATCACCGGGATCATGGAAACCGAATGTTCTTCTATTGTTAAAGATTTTTTTAAAAGTAAAAGATAAGCCTTTCTTACAAAGAAAATAAGTATAAAAAAGCCCGAGGATATTTAATATTCTCTGGCTTTATTTTTATAGAGTCCGGAATGTATCTGTACTCCTTCCAATCAGTCTTTAAAAATAGAATATCTTACCATATCAAAATATTCTCCATCTTTCTTTATTTCGTGTTTTAAAACAGCCTCCTGTTCCATTCCTATTTTCTCCATTATCCTTCCAGAAGCCGGATTATGAAGAAAATGGGTAGCAAATATTTTATGAAAAGCCAAGTCATTAAAACCAAAGTCTAAGATTGCTTTTGCCGCCTCAGTTACATATCCTTTATTCCAGTAAGACATTCCTATCCAATATCCCAGCTCTGCTTTATCATCTTCCCGGTCGTGAAGACCAATAGCTCCCATGATATGACCTTCTTTATTCCGAATCCCAAAAATATAGCCGCTATGGTTTTCAAAAGCTTCTTTTGACATTTTCAACCAGGATATGGCATCATTTTCCGTATAAGGATATGGAATATTAGAGGTAAGATCTGAATAAATCCTATGCTGAAGATATTCAACAATAAAAGGAACATCTTTCTCCTCCAATTGTGAGAGAATAAGCCTTTCTGTTTCTATGGTCGGAAATCTGTTCATTATATTAAAATTGGAATTAAGACTAGGATCTGCTTATGCTGATCCGGATCTTAATCTGATAAATTTATAAATCTTTTCCCAGGAAATAAAGTCCTTTTAACGTGTGAAGCCTGTCCATTAAATGAATTTTAGTCGTTAACGGCTTATAAACATGGGACACCCCTCCCGTTGCAATCACAAAACAGTCATCATTTACCTCATCATTTATTCTGTCAATAAACCCCTCTACCATTCCTAAAAACCCGTATACCATACCGCTTTGCATACAACTTACCGTATCCAGACCTAAAACGGTTTTAGGCTTCTTCAGTTCAATTTCCGGAAGCTGGGCAGTCTGACTGATTAAAGAATTCAGAGATGTAATAATTCCCGGGGCAATAATGACGCCCAAAGATTCTCCCGTTTCCGAAATACAGCTTGCTGTAAGTGCTGTTCCAAAGTCTAAAACAATTTTCTTTCTTCCCGGGTACAGCATATGAGCAGCCACAAGATTGGCATAAATATCTGTTCCTCTTGATTTAGATTTTGCCTGAACAATGGATTGTGTTGTACTGTCAACAATTACGGGGTTTATCTTATGAATCTTTTTAATGGCGGCGCTCATCACTTTGGTAAGCTGAGGTACCACAGAACCAATAATTACTTTTTGGATTTCTTGTGGTTCAATTTTATACGTCTGGTAAAGCATCAGCATCTGAACGTATAATTCGTCCGCGGTTCTGTATGGTTTTGTATTGATTACCCAAGAAATATCACAATTATCATCATCAAAAAGACCAAATC
>JASLCD010000379.1 GCA_030146295.1 Chryseobacterium sp. | reverse complement strand
ATCACAGATGCCAATGATTATTACCCATTTGGGATGAACCATCTGAAAACCGGAAATGCATTCTATGGAACAGGAAGTTATAAGAATTATAAATATAATGGTAAAGAACTTCAGTAAAGTGGGATATATGATTATGGAGCGAGGTTTTATATGCCTGATATTGGACGATGGGGAGTGGTTGACCCTCTGGCGGAAACATCTCGTCGTTGGTCATCTTATACTTATGCTTTTAATAATCCACTGAGATTTATTAATCCGGATGGAAGGGAAAATCAGGATATTATTAAAATTATGAATAATGGAGAAATAAATCGTACCGTTGATAAAAATTCTTTTGATACTGTTACCAATAAAGATGGCTCAAAATCAATACAAATAGCGCGAACGAATATTACAAAGGATAATCCAAGAGGAGATTCCCAGATAGGAGAAGCCAAAACAATACCTTTTGAGACACCAGGGCATGATGGAATACCGGGTGGAACTGAATACACATATTTGCAAATAAAAAATGATGATGTTGCAAAGTCGTTTTTTGAATTTGCAGGAGAAAATACTCAAAAAGAATTTACTAGAGATAGATTTTCTTTTTCTGATGGTTTTTCATCAAATATAATTGGAACTAATCATTCCGAAAACGAAAGTGCAAGTTCTTCCTTTATAGTTCCATATTTAAATTTAGGTGGTGACAAATTTCATATTGTAAACCAAGCTTCGAGTATTGATTATGATCATTCACATCCCTTAGATGCAAATATTGCTCCAAGTGGTTTTAGTGCTGGTCGTTTTAAAGGTAATGTACCTACATTTTATAGAATTGCTGGTGATGGAGGAGATACTAAAATGGCTACTCAGGGATCTATTTATAAGAACTTACATGTTTATAGCAATTGGAAGTGGCCACAACCAGGTAGTGGATATATTAAATATGATAATAAGAATGCAACATATGTTGGAAAAAATAAATAATAAATATGAATAAATTATCTTTAATAAGTTTTTTTTTGTTTTTCTTATCTATAATATCCTGTAAAAGTCAAGATTCTATTGGTAAGAAGGTTAGTATACTACCAATTATAGAAAGCTATATAAAATATAAGAATGAAAAAATTGTAATAGATAATAAAAAAAATATACTATTAGTTGGTGCAAATACAATCGATAATGAGAATGATAAAAATTTAAGCATAAGTTTTTATTTTATAAATCCTAAATTATTATTAAATTTTAATTATTCTAAAGTATATACCATTCAAGGATATAAAGTAATTATTGATGAATCATTAAACAGAAAAGATATATTCCAATTGACATTTAAAAACATGGAAGTTGAATATGAAAATTTTAATTTAGCCAAAATTCCATTTTCTTATAATACTGATTATTGGAATATTATTTTTAATTCCAGAAATGAAATTATTGAAATTTTACCACAAGAAAAAGCAAAAGTTATAAAGAGTATTTTAGAAAAGCAAAATCTAAAATTCTCAAAAAAATATATAAATTAAAAAGTATATTATGGTGGATTGTTTCCCTTGCTGTCACATGATTGCATCGTGGGTTGAAGTAATAATAACTTAACCCAAGTGGGTTTAATATAAATTACTCACCACATACTGGAAAGTTTAATTATAGTAAAGGCTTGCCAATTAATAATTATGAGATTAGTAAATATCAAGATATCTCAAGCGCTGAAATTGCCAGTAAATAAACAAAAAGCAGCTTTACAAAATATTGCAAATAAAGGAAGGGTCTTTCGTGTTAATGGTCAAACATATTATAAAAAATGAAAAATACGTTAATAATTTTTTCTTGTCTTTTTCTATTGAGTTGTAATTCTAAGTTTAAAATTGGAAGATATGAGAATAAGTGCTATTCTACAGATGTTCCTCTAAATATTCTGCGAATTGAAAAAAACAAAAGATTTGTTTTAATATATCCAAGTTCCGTTGAGAAGTTTTCTGGAGCTTGGTCAGTAAAAAATGATACCCTAAGCTTAATTGCACAATACCATCATCTTTCATTCAAAGCCAAAGATAGTGTTGCTTATGATGAAACAGAACATTTTATTATAAAAGGGAAAAAACTTATAAATCCTCAAAATAAAAATTGCTATTTGGTTTTGAAAAATTAATTCTTATTCCTTCCCTGTTGCTCAAAGTCTCTACGGTAGAATAAATAAAAACCACTACAATAGCAGTGGTTTTTGTTTTCTTTTTTCCAAAACTATTATATCTATCAATATAAGGATCATCTGGGAAATGCAAGGATAAGTTTCGCAAGAAACAGTGTAGGCGCTCTTGAAATCACAGAGGCCAATGATTATTACCCATTTGTGATTATCATTATCCAACTAGTATAAATCCTATAGTGTCAGAGGCATCAGGAAAAATAAAAGATAATTTTGGTCATGAACAAGAAGTAGTTCAAACAGGTATAGTAACCCGGTTTTTGCAACTTTTTTTAAGGAATTAAGTAATGAGAGTGCAGAAAAATTTTATCACTCTTACTATAAACCCAAAGACTGTAGGGAGGGATATATTCAAGCTTTCCCCGCTTGGTAAACTTTCCTTTTTCTCCTATAATACCACTTGGTACCAATGATTATTGCAATTTCAATAGCGGATATTTTTTTTGAATGGGTTGTTATTTTATATTTGCGGACTGAAAAACGATCAGTCGGAAGTAGCCATTGTAAATGAATCATGGACAATAAAAAAAGAAATCAAAATAATTTTACCATTCAATAGTATGAATACAGCTTTACATGTAGTACTCCTTATCATTATTTTTTCAAATTCAGTATTGTTAATGATGGGGAAGAGTATATCGTCATTTAAAATGTTTAAACTAAGTTGGATTATTGCATTAATAGATATCTTAGTCATTTTATTCTTTTTTGAACTAAAGCAATCAGTCATTCTTTATTTCACATGTACATCAATTATTGTGACATTTACAATCGGGTTTAGGAATTTGGCAACTAATTATAATAAGAATTCGTTAAGTATTAATGATTACAAAAAACGATTTGCAAATTTTTTTGCCTATTTTTTACTTTTCTTTTTGATGATGTTTACAGTGGGAGTTATGAAAAACCTTTTATTTGATTCTCCCTTATAATCTTTGTTGTTTTAAACTTCAAAAGATAATAGTTTGAAAGCCGTACTGGCCTGTCTATAATAAGATCTAAATAAAAACTCCGCTGCAATTTATTGCAGCGGAGTTTTTTTATATTTTTTTAAAATTATTCACTATCCCTTTCTCCCAATGATTCTTTCAGCTTGATCAATTCAGCTTTTACAAATTCCAGGCGGTCGATCAGGGTGATGGTTTCAGATATTTTACTGTTGGTGGTCAGAGCGATTCGGGCTCCGTCCAGGGTGTATCCTTTTTCTTTTACCAGATGGTAGATCATCTGAAGGTTTTTGATGTCTTCAGGAGTGAAATATCGGTTACCTTTCCTGTTTTTTTTAGGCTTGATAATAGGGAATTCCTGCTCCCAGTAGCGTATTAATGAAGTGTTTACATCGAATGCTTTTGCTACTTCTCCTATAGAATAATACAGTTTATCAGCTAAATTTATTTTCATTTTACGACTCCTAAACTTCAAAGATAAAAATTTTTTAAAATTGTATCCAAATATATTACAAAAAGTACGGTTAGACTTTCATGACAGAAGGCCAATGTATTTATTCATAAATAAGTGAAAAAAATGAAAATAAGTCTTATTTTTTAATATCTTAGACAGAATCAACCAAAACATTATGATATGAAACATTATTTCTTTATTTTCTTACTGATGATCCCTTTTTTAGGGCTTTCACAGTGGACAAGAACTGAGCTCAGGTCTCAGACAGTTAAAAAATCTCAGGAAAAATTAGAATTTTCAGGGCTTTATGCTTTAGATGCAGACCAGCTCAGACAGATGTTGAAAGACGCTCCGGTTCGTTTTTCAAATGAAAAAGGACTGGTTATTTCACTCCCTGCAGCCAATGGAACAATGGAAAAATTTCAGGTTTGGGAATATTCAAACATGGCTCCCGAACTGCAAGCGAAGTTTCCTGATATCAAATCTTATGTAGGGACCGGGTTGAAGGATCCTTCTGTATATGTAAGGTTCAGTCTTTCACCTGTCGGTTTTTCTTCCATGATAACCAGATCCGGAATCTCCGAGTTTATCGAACCGTATACTGAAGACAGATCGGTATATGCCGTTTTTGACTCCAATGCGAGAAGAGGGCAGGATAAAGAACCTTTTGAATGCCTTACACCCAATAAACCTGAAGCTAAAAATTCCGAAAAAAAAAACAGTGCTGTCAATAAAAAAACAGCGGGTTTTAATGTTTTCAGACTTGCTTTAACGTGCACAGCTGAATATGCACAGTATCACCTTACAGCAGCCGGAACACCTTCCGGAGCTACAGATGCACAAAAGAAAGCCGTTGTTTTAGCAGCAATGAATACAACATTGACTCGCCTTAACGGTGTTTTTGAAAAAGATCTTTCCCTTCATTTTAATCTGGTAGCCAATAATGATGCTGTCATTTTTGTAAGTACAACTTCACCTGGTTACCCTTATACTGCATCAGACGAGCAAAACCAGGCAGGGCAGACAGCAATTACCAATCTTATTGGAGCCGCCAATTATGATATGGGCCATATTTTTGACCGTGAAGACGGAAACGGATATGCTCCGGGGGATATCTGCGATGATGCCACTAAAGCCATGGGATGGACAGCAAGTAATTATCCTGAAGGGGATAATTTTGACATCGATTATGTGGCTCACGAAATGGGACATCAGTTAGGAGCTAACCATACATTCAGCTACAGTACAGCATCAGGTAATATGGCATCGCTGGTGGAGCCGGGCAGTGGTTCTACCATTATGGCTTATACCGGTATTACAAGTAACTATGATGTACAGTTTAATTCCAATGATTATTTTCATGGATTTAGTGTTCAGGAAATCAAAACCAATATAAACAGTGTGGCCTGTGGTGCCAATACCCCTTTTGCTAATCCGGCCCCGTCCATCAGTGCTGGTGCAGATTATGTAATTCCAAAGTCTACCGCTTTTGTACTTAAAGGAACTTCTACAGATGCCAATACAGCTTCTTACACTTATACATGGGAACAAATGGATTCGGGATCTGCTCAGACAGGAAATAATTCTATTCCTTACCTAAATAAGCCAACAGGTCCTACATTCAGATCTATAAGTCCGGTAACCACTCCGGTAAGATATTTCCCGGACTTCAATAAAGTACTAGCCGGAGTTCTTACTACCAAGTGGGAAACGGTTTCAGGAGTAGGAAGAAATCTTAATTTTGCACTGACTGTAAGAAATAACAGCGTTGCTGCACCCCAAACCAGCAGGGATGCAATGATGATCACTGTAAATAGTGCTTCCGGACCATTTAAAGTGACTGCTCCTGCATTTGGACAATCTGCCAGTTCAGGATCAACAGTCAGTGTTACCTGGGATGTAGCGAATACCACACAAGCTCCTGTAAGCACAGCAAATGTAAATATTAAATTGTCTACAGACGGAGGACAGACATTTACTACTATTGCTGCCAATACTCCTAACGACGGAAGCGAGCAGGTTACAATTCCGGCAGGATCTACTGCTACCAATGCCTATATTTTGGTAGAAGCTGTAGGAAATATCTATTATGCAGTAAGCCCAAGCTTTGTCATTGATTATACAGTAGAAGGAGAAAACTGTACGACTTATACCTACGGAGGCCCGGCAGTCCCTATTACTGATGGTCCTGGAGGGAATGCAGCTATAGCATCACCTATGGTTTCAGCGCCTATGACCGTTAATAATACTGGAATTATTACAAAAATTAAAGTGACTCCTTCTGTTACCCATACTTATGTGAGTGATGTTTCATTAGGAATAGAAGGACCTCTGGGAACCTCTGCCCTTATCTGGCACAGACAATGTGGTTCTCAGGATAATATAACAGCTACATTCAGTGATACCGGAAATGCTGTTGTTTGTGCTACTCCTATTCAGGGAGAGGCTAAATCTAATGAATCATTGGGTATTTTTGTAGGACATCCTGCGCAAGGACAATGGAAATTGTTTGCTTCTGATAATTATACAGGAGATACAGGAACAATCAATGGATGGACTCTTCAGGTATGTACCCGTCAGACACAATCATTAGGAATTAAAGAAACAGATTCTCCATTGGCAGATGATATTAAGATTTACCCTAATCCAAGTGATGGTAATTTCTTTATCAAATCTCAAAACATAAAAGGAGATGTAAAAGTAAATATGTTTGATTCCAGTGGAAGATTAATCTATTCTTCCGCTTATAAAAGTGAAGGGAATCATACAAAAGAGTTTAATGTAAATGTTCCTAAAGGAGTATATGTGATCAGCATCAATTCTTCAAAAGGAGTCTACAACAGTAAACTTATCATAAAATAATAGACAATTAGTTGTAACAGATAAGAAGGATCGGTATATACCGGTCCTTTTTTTGTCTAAATTTGTGAATCCTTACAGGGCATATAAATAGTAGTGATGAATCCTATCTCTGTTCTTCATATTGATCTTTTCCAGGCAGGTAAAAATACCTCGGATTTTTATTTTAACACGATGAAGAATCATTTGGTGTTGGGACATCGTCATATAGAAAAGCCTCACAGGCATGATTTCTATGCGGCCGTTCTGTTTACCAAAGGAACGGGCGTGCACGAGATTGATTTTCAGAAATATGATGTTTCTGAGGGAAGTCTTTTCTTTCTGTCACCCGGGCAGATTCACAGTTGGGAGCTTTCAGAAGATATAGAAGGTTATATTTTCTTTTGTTCCCAGGAGTTTTATGAAATGCATTACGTAAATCAGAAACTGAGAAATTTTCCCTTTTTCGGATCCGTATCTTTTCCCAGAAAACTTCAGCTGGACGCTCTGGAGTTAAAGAAGAATATGAGCTTATTTCAGGAACTGGGAGAAGAACATCAGGCTAAAAATATAATGAAAGAGGGGCTTATTTTGTCACTGATGTCTCAGATTTTTATTAATTCCACCCGGTTATTTTCAAAAGATTTTGATACATTGGCTTCTGCTGCCGGACTTTCCTATTTTAAGCATTATCAGGATTTTGAAAATTTGATTGAACAGCATTTTGCAGAGCATAAATCGATTACCTATTACGCCTCTTTATTAGGTATTTCATCCAAACATCTGAATAGGATTGTACAGACTGTTGTGCAAAAAACAGCTACCGATGTTATCACAGAAAGAGTAGTACTGGAAGCCAAAAGAATGTTGATGTATCTGGATGAAAGTCTGGTTGAAATTGCTTTCAGGCTGGGGTATGAAGAATATTCCTACTTTGTAAGAGTATTCCGGAAAAATTCCGGAATGACTCCCACTCAGTTTATGAGGAAATATAAGGCTTAATGAGTTTTATGTTTAAAGTTTAACAGATCACCATTGGTATTCCGCAGATTATTTTCCCTGATTCCTGCGCCTGATTTCTGTTACCTTGTACCTGTCCCGCCTATAAAGCTAATTTAAACGGCCCTTCAAAAGTTGTCTCAAAAGAATCTATCAACTTACCTTTTTCATCAAATACACCAATGACCATATTTTGTTTGGAATACTTAATTTCTTCTTCAGGGAAGGAAATATTAATGTTCCCTTTCAGGATCTGGTCTCCTTTCAACAGAATTGTTTCAGAACCGAAATAAGTGATTTCAGCATTTGAAGGACTGATGACTTTGATCTTCAGGGTCTTTTTTTCATTAGATTTATTCAGAAGAGTGTAGATAAACGTGTTGGTGATTTTACCGTTTTTTACGAAAAATGTAGAGCCTGCAGGTTTGATAAATTTCGCTTCCATAGAACCACGGTCGTACATTAAGAATCCAAGGAATCCGATAAGCAATGCCAGAATAACTGTTGTTGCTTTCATTCTCGGAGTAAATCTGAACTTTTCACGGTTTTCGATTTCAGATTCTGTGGCATAACGAACCAATCCTTTAGGTAAACCAACCTTTTCCATCACCTCATCACAAGCATCAATACATGCTGTACAATTCACACACTCCAATTGCTGCCCGTTTCTGATGTCGATTCCCGTAGGGCAGACAACAACGCATTGGTTACAATCAATACAATCTCCCTTGCCAGCCGCTTTTCTGTCTTCATTGTTTCTCCATTTTGAACGGCCTTCTCCTCTTTTAAAATCGTAATATACGTTGATTGTCTGTTTATCTATCAGAACTCCCTGCAGTCTTCCGTAAGGACACACCAGAGTACATACCTGCTCACGAAGCCATGCAAAAACAAAATAGAACGTCAGTGTGAAAAAGATCATCGTAATAAACTTTAATGGATGTTCTGAAGGACCTTCCAGCATAATCTGGAAAACCTGTTCATAGCCTACAATATACATAAACATGAAAGTAGAAATGATCAGAGAAATCAAAAGGAAAACAGACCATTTTGTCAGTCTTTTTCGTATTTTCTCCATATCCCATTCCTGTCTGTCGAGTTTCATCTGCTTATTTCGGTCTCCTTCTATCCAGTATTCTATTTTGCGGAAAACCATTTCCATAAAAAGAGTTTGAGGGCAAAGCCAGCCACAGAATATCCTTCCGAAAACTACAGTAAACAACATCACAAAAATAACAGACGTTACCGCTCCCAATGCAAGGATAAAAAAGTCCTGCAGATAGAAAGGCTGTCCAATGATAAAGAATTTTCTGTCGATGACATTAATGAGCAGAAAAGGATTATGGTTGATCTTTATAAAAGGCAGTCCGAAAAATAGGAGAAGAAGAAGATAGCTGGTGTAGTTCCTGTAGTTGGTATACTTTCCTTTAGGTTTTCTGGGGAATATCCATTTTCTTTTGCCTGTTTCATCCATTGTTCCCACTGAATTTCTGAAATCTTCATTTTCAATTTCCTTGATATTGTTGGACTCTGCGCTCATTGTTGTATGCTATAAAAGTATTTTGGTACTATTTTCATCCGGATTCATCCTGTTTTTCGAATTGATTTTTTCATTGAAAAAAGTGATTCATCCTGTTACTGCAAAGCTCAGGATTATATCCTTTTACTACTAATATGATCTACTTCAAAAATAGGATAATTAGGACATTTTGTGTTTTGAATTTCTATTGTATCAAAATGGGAAAATATTTTGATACCTGTGACTCATATTGTAAATTGCAGGTCTAAAAATGAAGTATGAAGAATATCTTTAAAATAGGCATGATTGGTTTGGTTTTCGCATTGGTAAACTGTCAATCAGTAAATTATAGTAAAATGTTTTATGAAGGAGTAAAACCGGAAATGGTTTCCGATACATTTAGTTTCACAGAAGGGCCATCAGCGGATAAAGAAGGAAATGTCTATTTTACCGATCAACCCAATGATAAGATCTATTACTGGGATTGGAAAAGCAATAAAGTAATAGAGTTCTTAGACAAGACGGGAAGAGCAAACGGGACACACTTTGACAAAGACGGGTTTTTGATCACCTGCTCAGATGATCAGGGAGAAATCTGGAAAATTTCCAAAGACAAAAAAGTAGAAGTTCTCCTCAGAGGATTTGAAGGAAAAAGGCTGAACGGACCCAATGATCTCTGGAATGATGAAACAGGAGGAATGTACTTTACAGATCCGTTATATGAAAGAGACTATTGGATAGGTTTTAAACAGGAGTTATCACACAAAAGCCTTTACTACAGAGATAAAAACGGGAAAGTTACCAAGCTGGATACATTTACCCAGCCGAATGGAATTGTAGGCAGTGAAAAACTGAAAAAATTATACCTTTCTGATATTGATGCCGGGAAAACTTATGTATATGACATATTGGGTGAAGGAAAGCTATCTGAAAAAAGACTTTTCTGTGAAATGGGTTCAGACGGGATGGAGCTGGATAAACATGGAAATCTGTACTTAACAGGGGATGGAGTACATGTTTTTAACCGCCTTGGAAAAAAGATTTATCATATTTCGATTCCTGAAAAATGGACCTCCAATGTCACCTTCGGTGGAAAAAATAATGATATACTCTTTATTACCGCTTCAAAATCTGTGTATACTTTTCCTACCAGAGTAAAGGGGATTAAATAATGTGAGGAACATTCTTTATAACAAAAGAGCGCTGAAATTTCAGCGCTCTTTTGTTATATTATTGAAAAAACTACCTCGTCAAAAATTCTCTGAATTTTTTTCACCCCTATGGAAGAGGGGAACTTAAACTTGTAATTGATCAATTTTAGAATGAAGGTTTAAAGTTAATAAGCAACCTCCATTTTTACTTTCTTTCCTTTCAGTTTTTCGTTCTGAAGCTTTCTTAAAACAGTATTTACCTTACTTCTGGAAACAGCAACATAGGAAGTTGTATCCTTTACTTCAATCAAACCGATATCTTCTTTCTGAAGTTCTCCTTTTTTGATAAGATACCCTACAACATCCACTTTGTTTACCTTATCTTTTTTTCCGGCACTGATATAAATAGTCTGGAATGGTGTTTTTTCCGGCACTTTAGTAAACCCTGCAACACTTTCTTCAGGAGTATTGTTTTTAATAAATGGAAAGTTTTCTTCCTCTGTCATGATGAGGTACACGAAACCTTTGGCATTCATCCTTGCAGTACGTCCGTTTCTATGAATAAAAGCATCTTCTTTGGGAGGAAGCTGATAATGAACAATAGATTCAACTTCCGGAACATCAAGCCCGCGGGCAGCAAGATCGGTTGTAATAAGAATTCTTGCAGAATCATTTCTGAATTTCAGCAATGCACGCTCTCTTTCGTCCTGTTCCATACCGCCATGGAAGGTTTCTCTGTCAATTCCCATCTGATGAAGAAGTTCTGAAATTCTATCAACCGCCTCACGGTGGTTACAGAAAATAAGAGTCCTTTTATTGCCTATTTTGCAGATTAAATTAAACAAAGTATCTAGTTTTTCCTCAGAAATTGTCATTACTTTTCGTAACTGGATATCTGGTTTTACCTCGCTTAGCTTTAGAAAGTCGATTGTTTTTTCATTCTTTAGACCTGTAAACGCTGGAATTTCATCCATGGCCGTAGCTGAAGTCAAAATTCTTTGTGAAAGACCTTTTAATGAACCTGCAATAAACTCCATATCCTCATGAAAACCTAGCTCCAGAGCTTTGTCAAATTCATCAAGGACTAATGTCTGAATGGTCTTCGGATCAAAATTATGATTTCTTACATGGTAAGCAACCCTTCCCGGAGTTCCTATTAAAACTGCAGGAGCTTCAATTAAGTTGTTGACCTCGATTTTTTTATCATGCCCGCCATAACAAACAGAAACTTTAAAATCTGTTCCCATGGCTTTGAAAACCTGCTCAATCTGCAAAGCCAATTCTCTTGCCGGTACCAGGATTAACGCCTGAACCCCCTGAACGTTTTTTTTCAGATTCCGAAGAACCGGAAATAAAAAAGCAAGGGTCTTTCCAGATCCTGTAGGAGAGAGTAAAACAATATCTGTGTTGTTTTCAGACGCATTATAAGTAGATTTCTGCATCTGATTCATATCCTGAATCTGCAGCTTCTGATAGATTGATTCTAATTCCATGGTGCAAAGGTAGTGAAATTAAGCGGGTGCTGCGTGGGAGAGTTTGAGGAGTGATAGCGTTTTAGGGGAGGAGAGTTTGAGAGGGATAATGAAGTGCTCTTCTTTAATTGTTATTGTTTTAATTCTGGGTTACTGTCATTCTGAATGAAACGCAGCGAAATGAAGAATCTCATTTCGTCCGCTATTAGTTATAGGTGCTTCGTAGACTTTCAGAGTATGCTTGGCATGGCAGTATATTATTTCATATTAAATATAAAACAGTAGTATTAGAATGTCATGCTGAGCGAAGGTAAATCATTATTTTAATCAAAATATTGATTTTTAAATATATAAGTTAAATATTAACGCGCTGAAACCTGTTGTTTATCTCAAATAAAATCCCTATCTTTGCACCCACTTTTGTGGCGAAAAGGTTTGATGGGTAAATTACTTAAAATTAATTACTTCCGTATTTTTTAATCCGCATTTATTCAAACCGTTAAAAAAGAAGGAATACAAATTTTATTAGAAAATGTCAAAAGAGACAAATT
>JASLCD010000377.1 GCA_030146295.1 Chryseobacterium sp. | reverse complement strand
TATTTGTTCACAGAAATTTTATTATTTGCAGATCCTCTTTCAAATATCACTACTCTAGTAGGATCCGTAGTATAATCTTTGTAGTTATCCGATACCGAATTACTTATCATAATAGGAGTATTCGTAGGAGTAACCGTTACATTATTAATATATCCACTTGTAGCAGTATTACCTGTAGGACCTGCTGTACAATAAGTAAGGGTTGGAGTTGTAAAGGTTACACTCGGAGAGAATGCACCTGTAGTACCTCCACAAACAGTAGCTACCTGAACTTCATATGTTGTCTGCTCTAATAATCCTGAAAGTATTTGGTTACTCACCAAAGGAGTATTTACAGCAATCTGCTGCCATGCACCTGAAGGTGAAACTCTGTATCTTACAATATAAGTAGCTCCTGTAGCTGATGTCCAAGTAACGTTAGCTGAAGAAGGGGTTACGTTATTTACCTGAATGTCAGAAGGCGGAGCTGTAGTACATGCCGACAAATCTATAAGTTTAACAGCATAATCTTCAGTCTCACCATAAGAATACGTTCCACAAGCATTAATAGGACTGTATTCATTCATTACAACACGCATTCTGGTAGTCAGGTTTCCGGTATATGCACCACCTGCAGCAGTTGGTATATTGAATGTCGCTGTAACCGGCGTTGTTGTATTACTTGGAGAAGTCAATACTCTTTCAGTCGCTTCAAAAATACCATTACGGTTAAAGTCGATCCAAACTCCTGTTAAGAAGCTGTATTGATAACCCGGCCATGTTTTTGCTACAGAAACAGTAGCAGTACCACCTCTTACCAAAGTAACCAATCTAGTAGGATCTGTACTATAATTTGTATAACCACTTTGACCAGAGTTACTCATCATTGAAGGAGCTCCTTGTGCATTAACTCCAACCTGGCTGATATACCCATCAATAAAAGTACTTGTAGCCGCTGAAGCACAATAAGAAAGTGAAGGAGTTGTAAAGGTGACACCAGAAGAGAATGCTCCCTGCGTACCACCGCAGACGGTGGCTACCTGAACTTCATACTGGGTCTGTTCTGTAAGTCCCGGAATCGTTGCACTACCTGCAAGAGGTGTGTTTACGTTAATTTGCTGCCATGCACCTGAAGGCAAGCTTCTATATCTTACTACATAAGTAGAACCTATAGACGTATACCAGTTCACAACTGCTGAAACCGTTGTGATATTATTCACCGTGATATTTGTTGGTGGCGCAGTAGTACATGGAGTCAACTGGTGACTGTCTAATTGTATTCTAGGAATATCCGCAAATCTGTCTGACGCCGAAGGAGGTGACGCTGGATTTGGGTTTGTAGTATCTTCATAATAGATCATACCTCTATTAGCCCCTGCATTATATGATCCCCAGGCAGTACCTGGTGAAGATGAATAACCAGGCGTTTTTTCGTTCACAGCAATCACAAGATTGTCTGTTCCATTCCAAATAAACGGTGTGGTCAACTGAAGCGTTACCCAGTTTCCATTAGATATGGTAGGCAAATCTCCGGTATAGACCTGAGTCAACGAGGCTAATGGAACCCAGTTTGAGTTGGAAGTAAAGCTGTTTTGGGTTGTATTCCCCATATAAACGACCCAATCCTTATACGAATCCTGAGAAGTTGATACGGTGTTTACATAAAACTTTACAGCCGTGATATAGGTCGACGTACCAATGGCAGCCGAAACTTCCGCAGCAGTATAAATCTGCTGGGAATAACTATACCCATAATAGGAACGTATGGGGAGATACACTGAGGTACCCGTTCCTGTCCCGATCTGGCCTGCCTGAGCTGAGACTTTGGATACAAAGCCTGTACAAATCAAACAAAGAAACAGAATTAAAGAGGTAAAGAATTTCTTCATAATGTTTTCATTATAATATTAATCATACAAATCTAATCATTTTTTATTATTAATTTACAGGTACATTTAGGTTTTTTTTGTAAAAATCTAACAATATCTCTGCTTATACTTTAAATAAAGAAATCCCCGAGAGAACCCGGGGATTTACTAATATTTAAAGATTATCTTTATTTTTTGATGAATTTAGATTTGAATTGCTCAATTCCTTTATCATCAATGGTAATTACATAACCACCTTTAACTAAAGTGGAAACATTTATTTTTCCATTATTGATATTTCCTCTATCTACTAATTGTCCAGCAGCACTATAGATTTTATACATTGCTTTATCTGAAACTTTAGTAATGTTTAGAACATCACTTGCAGGATTTGGATAAATCTGAATACCATTATTTTTAATATCAGCTTCAGAGGTAGCAAGGTTACCAGTAATTACTACATTATAGTCTTCAATTTCACCATAATCAAAAAGATCTCCACATACGTAATCCGAAGGTAATGACAGACCAACGTTAGCATTACCAGTACCAGCGCCTACATAGAACGCTACAACTCTCATTCTTAATGGCTGTCCTTCTACAGCATTACTTGGAATAGTAACATTAGAATTTATTACGGTTGATGGCTGCGTCAATGTCACAGGATAATTCAATACTCTTTCTGAATCACTGAAAATACCGTCCTTGTTAAAGTCAATAAATGCTGCTACAGCATCATAATCTGCAACATCCGGGTTACCAACAGTCACAGATAATGGATAAACATTTCCTTTTGTCATGTTAATCTGAAGAGCTGTATTTGTTGTATAGTTTGTATATGTACTGTTAGCAGAAGTATTATTTACGTTTGCTAATGTTACATTTGCGATATATTCATAATTTGAACTACCAGTAGAAGCTGTACAGTAAGTAAGTGCAGGTGTACTGAAGTTTACAGAAGCAGAATATGTTCCTACAGTAGTACCACAAACTAAAGCTACCTGAACTTCGTAAGTTGTACCATCAATTAGGTTACTCAAGTTGATTGAAGGTACTGTTGTATCAGCTTCAGTCCATACTGTTGCTCCTACTTTTCTATAACGTACTTTGTAAGTTGCTCCCGTATAAGACATCCAAGATACACTTCCTGAAGATACCGTGATATTGCTTACAACAACATTGGTTGGTGCAGCACTGCTACAAGCAGAAAGAGGTGCAATACTAACTGGTCCTACTGCATAGAAAACGTTACCGATTGAAGAAATTCTTACTTTAATAGTCTGACCATTCAATGAAGAAGGGAAAGTAAAGTTTTCAGATCCATCGTTAGGTGTTGAAGCAGATAGTACAGTCCAAGTTGTTCCGTTATCCGTAGTATAGTCAATCTTTACATTAGCAACATTATAAGGAGCAGCATTTGTATTTGCAACAATCCATTGAATTGGAGTTGGAGTATTCACATCAGCATTCTGATTAGCTAATCTGAAAGGACCGTTATCTCCTACAACAATAGTTTGAACTTTAAAAGCTGACTGCTGTTGAGCTACATTAGAATTATTATCTCTTACCGTTAATGCAAAGTTAGTTGTTCTTGCTGTTGTAGATACAGCTTCCCAGGTATTGTTTGCATTATTTAATACTCCGTTCATTACAGATGTAAATTTCGGGAAGTATCTTGTTGGGCTTGCATTTGGAGCAGCAGACCTGAACGAAGCTCCAGACATTGTATTTCCTAAGTTATACTTATTAATAGAAACTGAAGCATCATCTACCTCTTCCCAAGAATAAGTCATTGGATCATTTTCAGGATCTGTAGCACTACCTGTTAAAGCAAAAGCAGTTCCTTTAGGAATAGTGTATGTAGGAAGATCGTTAATTACCGGAGGGTTATTGGTAATTGTAGTTTCTACATCACAAGTTTTTGCAATTAAGTTAGCCTGAACCTGACCGATACTCGCTTTATGGAAATAAGGATCAGAATTAGCCTGAACATCTGTATCAGGACCAGTAATACCAGCATATCCCATGATAGTAGTTCCTGAACCAGGCTCCATATTCACACCACTTCCTTCAAGATTATGAGAGAAAGTATGGTTAGCTCCTAACTGGTGCCCCATTTCATGAGCAACATAGTCGATATCAAAGCTGTCACCAGATGGAATTCCATTTGCCGGAGAAGTAAATCCTGAACCTTTTCCTTTTGGAACTGAAGTTGTAGGATTAATACATACACATCCGATACATCCAGCGTTTCCACCGCCTCCTGATTTACCGAATAAGTGACCGATATCGTAGTTTTCATTTCCTACATTAGCTGTCAAAGCACTTTGTAACTGCGCATTCCATGCTCCCCCCGCTCCGGTTGATGCAGCTGCATACGGATCGGTTGCAGGATCGATATAAATTACATTGGGAAAATTCTGTAGATTCAAATGCAATGCAAAGTCTTTTTCAAAAACTCCATTTACTCTGGTCAGAGTATTATTGATGGCAACAAGAGCAGGAGCTCTTTTCTGATCATCGGTAGCAGTAGCAGGTACCCCGGCAAGGGTCATAAAGTATTGCGTATACTCACCTGTAACAGACATCGCCAATCTCATTGTTCTGTATTTTTTATCAGAGCTTTTATTGAAAGTTGTTGTCTGGTTTGAGAACGACTGTCCTTTTTTTAATAGCGCCTCTATTTCCTTCTTAGCAGCAGGAGACTCTTCTGTAGAACATAAGAAACCATTCTTCTCCTTTTTTGTTTTAGGGTGAACAGCAAAAACTGTTTTATCTGCTGAAGTAGGATCAATAAATTCATAGCTATCTCCATGGATGATCATTGACTGAAAATCATTAGGAGCAATACTGAATCTTAAATATTTGGTAGGGTCATCGACACTTGTTCCAACATAAGATCCTAATTCATACTTATCTGCCAGTTCTTTTACAACTACTGGAAAACTGTATACATTAAATCTTTCAATCTTCCCACTCATTGTAGGAAGAGAAATTACTACAGGCTTGGAGCCTGCGCCCATTTCCTGTGCATTCTTCAACTGAGATCTCAGTAAGTTTAGGTCTAACTTATAGTACCCATTTCCTCTTACATTAGATTGATCTACTCTAAATCCTGAACTTCTTTTGTTATCGTCTCCTTTTTTAAGAGAAGTTGGTGTCCATTGTCCGAACACTGCCCCTCCTATAAAAGTAAACATTAAAGCAGTAAATACTCTTTTCATAAATTAAAACACAATTATAATTTCCGCCAAATATAACTAATTTATAGCTCAAACAGATAAAATAAGTCAATATTTTTTAATATTATATATCTAAAAAGCATATCCATTAAAAAAAACACAAACTTTAGATAGATCTAAAGTTTGTGTTTTTTTTATTTTAAAAGGTAAAGAGAAATATTTCTAAAATTTATACGCAATATTCCATGCAAATCCCATATTGAATTTTGAAGAACTTTTCCCGAATCCAGGAACGATCATGGGAGAAATATCTTCCTGTTTGGAAGTATACACCATATATCTTGGCTGAAGGTTTACATCAATGTAGAAGTTTGAAGTAAATAATTGTACTCTCCCTCCCAGAGTTCCTTCGAGCCAGAAAGAAGACTGTGAAGATGAAGGAAAGGCTTCAGAAGAATTACTTCCACCGAATCCACGAACAGGAACTGCCATATATTCCTGATTATAGAATGCCCCGCCAACTTTTCCACCGGCATAAAATCCGTTGAATTCATTTTCAGCGTCCTTTGCCAGCATATAAAAAGCTCCCAGTTTCACAAAAGGACCACTTGCCTTTGCATCATACCCATTCTTCTGATACACATTCTTTTCGAAACCTGCCTCTGCAATAGCATGAAGGTTTCCTCTGACTTTTGAAGAAATAAATCCCTGATACAGTTTTCTGTCAGAAAAAAATCCGGCTCCGGTATTCAATACATCAAGGCCAACCATAAAATTGGGTTCATATTTTTCGTGAACCTTCTTCTCAGCTTCCTTTTTTTTGTCTTGTGCCCAGCTTATTACTCCAAATAAACTAAAAAGAAAGGTAAAGATTAGTCTTGTCTTCATTTTCTATTTGATTTTGTCCGATTTCCACCTTTTGAAAAGGATTCGGAGTTACTAATTGTGAAGTTAAATTCTCATAATACTTTTTGATCCCGCATCCTGGAGATACATAGGTTGATTTTGTAGTATAACCGACCCTTACTTTAGATTCTGCTCCTTTCAATCTAACTTTGAAATAAACATCTGTATAAGGCGAGTTATCCACACGTAAAGGAATGAGTCTGGAATCAACGTTTGCAAGTTTGCCCAGATCCACTTTTCCTGCACCATAGTCTACTGCCACATATAGTGTATCCACTGTAGTATCCTTACCGGTAGACAGTGATCTGAAAGCGACCTTCATTCTGGGAGTTCCTTCTCCACTTTCACAAATATCATCATCTCCTCCACAGGAAAAAAACATTCCTAAAAAGCAGATCGCAATGAGAAATTTAAAGTACTTCATCTGTATATTGTTTATCTTTTGATTGAGTCAGATGGAACTGGCTTTCATATTAAGATTTGAAATTCAAATTTAAAAAATTTATTTTTTTATCAGTAAAGCAATGTTCTCCACATGGTGTGTCTGTGGGAACATATCTACAGGAAGGATCTTTACTAACGTGTAGTGATCTTTCATCAAAGCAAGGTCTCTCGCCTGTGTTGCTGAGTTGCAGCTTACATAAACTACTTTTTCCGGTGAAAGCTTTATGATCTGTTCTACCACTTTCTGGTGCATTCCGTCTCTTGGCGGATCTGTAATCAAAACATCTGCTTTTGGATGATTTTCTAAAAACTCGTCATTAAAGACGTTTTTCATATCTCCGCAATAGAAGGTTGTATTGGTCAAGCCATTCAATTCAGCATGTTCAATTGCAGCATCAATTGCTTCCTGAACAGATTCTATTCCGATAACCTGTTTTGCATTTCTTGCCACGTACTGAGCAATCGTTCCAGTACCTGTATATAAATCATAAACAACTTCATCGCCTTTTAGATCAGCAAATTCAAGTGTTTTTCTATATAACTCTAAAGCTTGTTTGTAATTGGTTTGAAAGAAAGATTTTGGTCCTATTTTGAATTTCAACCCGTCCATTTCTTCCATAAGGTAACCTTCTCCGAAATATACATTGATATTTAAATCATAAATAGAATCATTCTGTTTAGGATTAATGGCATACACCAATGTTTTTATCTGTGGGAACTGCTCCAACAGATAATCAAAAAGCTGGGTACGGTTTTCTTTTTCTTCTCTGT
Source organism: Chryseobacterium sp. (assembly GCA_030146295.1). Lineage (GTDB taxonomy): Bacteria > Bacteroidota > Bacteroidia > Flavobacteriales > Weeksellaceae > Chryseobacterium. The sequence continues at coordinate 2,405 of JASLCD010000377.1, read as the reverse complement.
AAAGCTGGAATAAAACCATCCATTCTCCTTTAGAGTTTTGTCTCATCATTAATGTTCTCAGGAAACCTTCCTGGTTTTTCACATCAAAGAAATCCAACCCTTTATTCTCAGCAAATTTTTTAACTGCCAAACGAATTGCATTCGACGGATCTTCCTGAAGGAAGCACTCTTTTAAATCTAAAATCTTGCTCCACATTCCCGGAATATGGAAACCAAGCGCATCTCTGCTTCCGAAGTTTTCTTCAGAACTGATTTCGTACTGAGTGAGCCATCTTGCATTAGAAAAAGAAAATTCCATTTTATTTCTGTAGAAATACTGTTCTTCAGCACCTAAAATTGGAATGGTTTCAAAATCTTCAATTCCTCCAATTCTTTTTATATTATTGTAAACTTCTTCCTGCTTAAAATCGAGCTGCTTCTCGTAGCTCATATTCTGCCATTTGCAACCACCACACGTTCCGAAGTGAACACATTTCGGATCAACTCTGAATGGTGATTTCTCAACGATTTCTTTTACTTCAGCCTCAAAATATTTTGACTTTGATTTTTTAACTCTTGCATTTACAACGTCTCCAGGAATCGCACCGGAAACCAAAACAGTTTTCCCTTCTTCAGTTTTTCCAATAGCTACCCCCTTTGCTCCTGCAGCGAAGAGCTTTATATTTTCAAGAATTACATCTTTCTTCTTTCTCATATCAATTTCTTATGATGAAGATAGCTTTCTACTCTATACTTCATCTATTTTCTATTTTTTCTAATAAACTGTGAAACCTTTCAGTTCCAATTTCGTTTGCAAAAATACAATAAAAAAAACCTTATCCGAAGATAAGGTTTCTATACTGTGTTAAAGTTTATTATTTTGTTGGAGCCGGCTGCGGATTTGCCTGCTGCGGAGCTTGTTGCATTGCAGGAGGATCAACCTGTAATTGCGGCTGCATTTGCATATTCGGCTCTGCCTTTGGAGCTGAAAGACCTGTCTGCTTGTCAAGAATAGTTACCAATTCCTGCTCACCAAGGTTTACGAATGATCTGCTGGCAATTTTACCGTCTTTATCAATGATTACAAAACAAGGTAATTTGAATCCGTATACACCATATTTCTTAGCGATATCAGAGTTCAGACCTCCTTCTCCGTAAACATTTACTCCCTGAACTCCTTTTAAAAGAGAGTTACTGGTTTTAATGAACTGATCTTTTGTATCGTCAACATTTACAAATACAAAATTCATTTTAGATTTATAGAAGTTCACCACTTCTTTTAATACAGGTACTGTAGCTTCGCTGATGTAAGGGTTCCATGAAGCGTAGAAGAATAACATATAAGGTTTTCCTTTGTTTTCAGAAAGTTGATAAGCTTTTCCATCTTGCTTTGCCAAAGCCGCTTCAGGAGCTGCATCTCCGATTTTAAGTCCTGTAATTGCTACCTGCATTTTTAACAGGTCACTTTTAATGGTAGCATCTTTAATATCTGAATCAATAATCTTTTTGATTTTGTCAATATTTGCTGCCGGAGTTGTAGGGTGAATATCCGCCTGAGCCATTACAAATGCCAAAAGATAATCTTTTGCCGTCTGAGATAAATCTTTCTTTGTTTTTAAGTACTGAGCAAACATCTCAGAAGTTGTAATTCCTGTTTTACCTTTGCTGTTTGCTTCTGCATACTTCTGGAAATCAGGAGTCATTTTTACAAGAAGATATTGTCTGTAAAGAGGGATTGTTTTCACCATCGCTTCTTTATCCGTTTCCAGCTGAGTTTCGTAATCTTTGAAAGCTTTAGAAGCCTTGTAAGATGGATTTCCGGACATTGGCCCGTGAGACATTTCATAGTTGGCAAGCAAATTAAGAATGGTAACTTTCACATCGTTTTTCTTCCACTCTAAAAGTCCTTTACTTGGATTGTTCTTTTTTGCTAAGTCATCTACGTTTTTATTAATATCTGTTTCAACTTTGTGCATTCCTTTCAAAAATGCAGCTTCGTCTCCGCTCATTAATCCTCCTAAATTAACTTTGCTACCATATTCTGCTAAGAACTTCATACTTGCTGTAAGGAAATCGTTGTTCTTTTTAGCATCACCGGTAATTACATATTCATTTGGGAAAGTGGTTCCGTTTCCTGAAATATTCACTTTTTGCCCTCCTTCAAGGTAGATCAGGTTTTGTCTGCCCGCATAGTTGATCACGTACATACCATCCTTAGGAGCGTCAAAGCTTCCTGAAAAGTTTCCGTCTTTATCTAAACCTATATTAATCAAAGGCAGGGTTCCTACTCCTGAAGCTTCTACAAATTCAATTCTTTCTAATGATGAGCTTCCAGTAATTTTTCCTTTTACTTCTACTTTTTTTGAACAAGACATCACAAAAGCTGTGATGATAAACAATAAAAGATATTTTTTCATTTCAATTTT
>JASLCD010000369.1 GCA_030146295.1 Chryseobacterium sp. | reverse complement strand
ATTCTCACATTTTCAAATTGAAAAAGAAATGGATTTCAATATAAAAACAATGGCAGAATATGCTGCCGAAGGAAAAGCCCCAGAAGTTTTATTTTGGGTGGGATGTGCGGGAAGCTTTGATGACCGTGCCAAAAAAATTACAAAAGCATTCTGCAAGATATTAAATAAGATAGGAGTAGAATTTGCCGTTTTAGGTCAGGAAGAAAGCTGTACCGGAGACCCTGCAAAAAGAGCCGGAAATGAATTCGTGTTCCAGATGATGGCCCTTACGAATATTGAAGTACTGAACGCTTACGAAGTAAAGAAAATCGTAACGGCTTGTCCGCACTGTTTCAATACCCTGAAAAATGAATATCCAAGTTTAGGTGGGCACTTTGACGTTGTACACCATACTCAGTTCCTTAAAACATTAATGGAAGAGGGAAGATTGAAAATAGAAGGAGGAGCATTCAAAGGGAAAAAAATCACGTTCCATGATCCTTGTTATTTAGGACGCGCCAATGACGAATATGAAGCTCCAAGGATGCTTCTTGAGAAACTGGATGCCGAGCTTGTAGAGATGAAGCGTTGCAAAACCAACGGTCTTTGCTGTGGAGCAGGAGGTGCACAGATGTTTAAAGAGCCTGAGAAAGGAAAGAAAGACATCAATATTGAAAGAACCGAAGAAGCTTTATCTTTTGAACCTAAAGTAATTGCTACAGGATGCCCTTTCTGTAATACCATGATGACGGATGGTGTAAAACACTTTAATAAAAATACAGAAGTTGCCGTAAAAGATATCGTTGAACTTCTTGCTGAAGCAGAAGACTTATAATTGAAATCTTATACAATCTATTTGGAATATATTGAGCTATATTTCCAGAAATATAAAAACCATTACCCTATTTTAATGTAAAATAGGGTATATTTTTGCTGTACCCATGAGCAAAAATACAATGATCTTAAACTCGAGAAAATTGCATAATTTTGTACTCAAGATGATAAGGATTTAAAATCATTATTCAAATCATACTTTTTTATAATGAGATTTGAGGAGGGTTATTTAAATCTTTGATAAATAAATATTTACATTATGAAAATCGAAGAATCTAATATTGTAGAAACCAACGACTACAGAGTTATTATATACCCGGCTTCAAGACCTTTCGAAACAAAAGAAGCAAAAGCCATTACCGAAAAACTTTTTGATTTCCTTGCTACATGGGCTGCTCACGGAAAACCGCTTTCTTCTTCATTTAAAATAGAAAAGAATCAGTTTATAGTGGTGTGTGTAGATGAAGAAAAAGAAATGGCTTCAGGATGCAGCATTGATGCGTTAGGAAAGGTAATGAGAGAAATTGATGAAGAGTACCAACTGGGGCTTTTCGACAGAATGAAAGCTAGTTTTGTAGAAAATGGTGAAGTGAAGACTTTAAAGCTGATTGATTTTAAAACGAAATTGAGAAGCGGCGAACTTTCAGAAGATATCCAGGTTTTTGACTTCTCAAAAAATACCTACCTTGACTTTTTGAGCCACTTCCTTCTTCCTTTGGAGAAAAGCTGGGCGGCTTCTATAAAATAAACGCTGTTAAGCTTATACAGCTGAATAATCATAAAGTGAGAACCTGTTTCTCACTTTTTTGTTTTAATGTATCTTTGCATAGATTCGAGTAAGACTAATGCCTAAAGTACTTTTTTTAACGACATCCCACAGCTATAATGATGACCGTATTTTTTACCATCAGGCAAAGGCTCTTAGAGATAACGGGTATGAAGTGAAAATATGCAGTTTATATGCAGATTACAAAGGGGCAATAGACGGAGTTGAAATAGAATCTTATGCCGTTCTCGAAGACCGTATAGAAAAGAAAATGGAGACATTCCGGAAAGTTTGTGCCGATTTTCAGCCCCGGATTATCATTTGTTCCGAACCTCTTGCAGTAGTGGCCTCAAAGAAATTTGTAAAAGCACACAGGGCAAGCTGTATTTATGATGTTACAGAATGGTATCCTTCCATGTCAATGCTGGAAAAGCATGAGTTTCCGGCTAAAATTTTTCATGCTGTCAAGTTTTCCCTTATTCAGTGGTATGCGGGATTTTTAAGCACCCGTTTTATTTTTGGAGAAACTACTAAAAAGTTTCCTTTAGCGTATTTTTTTGGCTTCAAAAAGCAGATGATTCTTCCTTATTATCCAGATCCTGTTTATATCAATGAAAATATAAAAAAGCTGGATTCCGATACCATTACCCTTTGTTATACAGGTCAGATTTCTGAAGATAAAGGAATTGATAATTTCTTTAATGCAATAGATAAGCTTCGCCAAAAAGCTCCGGAACTTGTTGTGAAGATTCTCATTATAGGGTCAACGGTACAGGAAAGTGATGAAGCTTACTTTTCAGCATTATTGAAGAAATACTCTTTTGATAAGATCGAAATAAGAAAACCTACGGCTTTTGAAAAATTTACAGGATCATTTTCTGATGCAGATATATGTTTTGACCTTCGGCAAATCAATTTTGAAAACAATCATTCACTGCCGATCAAATTATTTTACTTTATGGGGGCAGGAAAACCGGTAATCTATTCAAATTTGAAGGCAATCCGAAAGCATATGGGGACACTTTCATTTGGCAGTCTGGTAGATCCGAAGAATGCCGAAGCTATTTCAGAAATTATACTCAATTATATAAGAAATCCGGAACTGTATGATTTGCATGCTTCCAATGCCCGGAAAGAATTTGAAGAAAAATACAATTGGAGAATAATAAAAGATTCCTTTGTTGAGTTTGTGAAAAGATCTATTAATAAATAATTGCTATGCAGCTTACTATTATTAAAACCTTTGTCTCCCGTTTTCTTATTTTGATCCTGAGCTTCGGCCTGGTGATCTATTCTACGAATATGTGGGGAAGTGAAGGAAAAGGAACCATTTCTATTGTGGTTGCCAACGCTGCAGCGGTAAGTTTTTTCAGCAGTATCTTTTCAGGAAGCAGTGCTTCCTATTTTGCTTCAAGGTTTAAAATAGAAAAAGTTTTATTATTTGCCTATTTATGGTCTCTTCTGACGGGGCTTTTAATCCCGTTTTTATTCAGTTTAGCTTCTATCCAGAGTGAATACCTTTTGTATCTTATAGGGATCTCCGTTTTTTCTTCACTGTTATCTACGAATATCAGTTTGTTTATTGGAAAACAGGATATTAGGAATTTTAATGTTTATACCGTTTTACAACAACTTGTGCATATTGTCTTTATCGGAATATTGGTATACCTGTTCGGAAAAAAAGATGTTTCAGTGTATTTTTTGGCGCAGATCGGATGTCTTGCACTTCTCTTCCTGACCAGTTTTTTTCAGATTATCAAAAAATGCAATATTTCCGAGATTTCATTCTGTAAAGACGTTGCCAGAAATATGTTTGAATATGGTTGGAAAACCCAGCTGAGCGCTTTTGTACAGTTTCTGAACTATAGGCTTTCCTTTTATTTCTTGGAGTATTTTGAAGGTATTGCCAGTGTAGGGATTTTTTCGATAGGGGTGACTTTTTCAGAAGCTATTTGGACGATTACCCGCAGTATTGCTGTGATTTTATACTCAGACGTGGTTAATAGTAAAAGCAGTGAGGAATCTATAGAAAAAACAAAAGAAGCTTTAAAGCTGACTTTTATTCTCATGATAGGTTTTATTCTGGGAATTATTATCATACCATCTCAGGCCTACGAGATGATCTTCGGGAAAGAATTCAGAGATACCAAAGAAATAATGCTCCTTTTATCCCCTGGAATTTTTGCCATTGCTGTAAGTGATATGGTAGGGCATTACTTTTCAGGAATGAGGGAACTAAAAATTCTCAATGTAAAATCAATAGTGGGGCTGGTTGTTACAGTGATATTTTCTTTCATTGCAATACCCAGATGGGGAATTTTAGGCGCTTGTCTTGCAACCACATCATCTTACCTGGTTTCTGCCTTTCTGCTCTTCCGGAAGTTTTATACTGCTACCGCATTCAGTTTGAAAGATTATATGATTTCAAAGGAGGAAATTCAGCTTTTAAAAGAAAGATTTCTGAAGAAATAATTTATGCCGTTCAGGGATAGAAAATAAAGTTGTTTTCCTATTTTTACAAATCTATTAAGTCTTATTATGTGCGGAATCAGCGGTTATTATTCATTTCATAAAAGTATTTCCTCTACAAATATTCTGGAAATGAATCAGGCGGTCAAACATCGGGGACCGGATGATGAAGGATTCTGGCTGTATGATTCCGGCCAGGGGATTTCTTTTTCAGGAAATGATTCTACCCCCGCAATTAAAGAGCAATTTCCGGTTTTACAGGATAGAAATTCTGAGATAGCTTTAGGTTTCCGCAGATTATCCATTATTGATCTTTCTGAAAAAGGGCATCAGCCTATGCTTTCAGAAAATGAGCAGATTATTATTACTTTCAACGGAGAGATTTATAATTTTAAAAAAATAAGGAAAGAGCTTGAAACTTTAGGGCATTTTTTCCAAAGTAATTCTGATACTGAAGTTATTCTTAAAGCTTATCAGGAGTGGGGGAATTCAGCCTTTGCCAAGCTGGATGGGATGTTTGCCGTCTGTATTGCTGATCTTACCCGTCAAAAACTAATACTGGCAAGAGACAGAGTAGGGATGAAGCCTCTCTTTTACTATCAGAATGAAGAAGGAGTGGTTTGGGCTTCAGAAATAAAGGCGTTGCTGAAAAATGAATTTGTAAAGCCTGAAATCAACTGGAATGGAGTCTACACCAATTTTCTTTTTCAGACTACACTTGCTCCGCAAACCTGCTTTGAGGGTATTTTATCTCTGGAACCTGCTTCTTTTATGACGATTGATTTAAAAGATCAGAAAATTACCAAAGAAAAATTCTGGATACTGCCTTCACCGTCTGTAAAAAATATTTCGGAAGAGGAAGCTGTGAGGAAAATAGATGAGCTGCTTTCTGAAAGTATATCAGAGCAGTTATATGCTGATGTTCCCGTAGCAGTGATGATGAGTGGTGGAATAGATTCTACCTTAATTGCTTCAAAATCAAAATCTTTTAACGCTGGTGTCAAGACATACACTATATCTTATCCGTTTTCCGAAGAAGAAGTGAAAAATGCTTCAATAGCTGCAAAATACTTTGGTGTTTCCCATGAGATAAAAGAAGTGAGTGATGAAGAAGCACTTGAACAGCTTAAGGAAAATATCCAGCATTTTGAAGAACCTTACAGCAGTTTTGAAGTCTTGATCAATGCTGCAAAATATGCACATGATAAAAATTTTAAAGTCGTCTTAAGCGGGAATGGTGCTGATGAACTTTTTGGCGGTTATTCTCATACTCTTAAGCTAAATAGATGGCTGCTGATGAGACATTTAAATTTTATTCATCCTTTTATTTTCACAAAAGATAAATTCTCACAGCGAATAAAAAATTATTTTTCACAAGATGATATGTTTGATTTTTTCAGGCAAAGCCAGATCAGTATGGTGCCCCTAGAAGCGAAAACTCTCATACAACCTGGTATTTATCATTCAATTGATTCAAAGCTTTCAAAATATCACGCTTCAGAAACAAAAAATTATTCCGGATACTTTGAATATGATATGAAATATTCGCTGTCTTCCCACCATGTATACCGGGATGATCTGAGTGCGATGAAATATAGTGTGGAATTTCGCTATCCCTATCTGAGTAATAATCTGATCAATTATGTAGCGTCATTACCTGAGAATATTAGATTTAACGGAAGTCAGAACAAACCATTACTGCGTAAAACAGCTGAAAAATATCTTCCTGAATCTGTTTTGAATATGCCTAAGAAAGGGTTTTCTTTTCCGGTTCATTACTTCATTAAGAACGAAAAAAAAGTAAGAGATTTTATTGTTGAAAATCTTGAAAGTTTAAAAAAGAGAAATTTTTTCAACGCTGCAGTGATTGATGACTGGTGGAATCATCAGGAACATGAGTATGACTGGGTTAAAATCTGGCAGCTGGTCACTTTTGAACTGTGGTATCAGAAATATTTTGAAAAATAAAGAAGCAGCCTAAAGATTAATATTTTACCTTTGTATTTATGATGAAATATTTTTGGAGCATACTTGTTGCGGCTTTTGCACTTGTAAGTTGTAAAAGTGATGATGATTCTTTGCAGAGAATAGATCAGTTACTTAATATCTATGTGAAAAACAGCGCTGGACAGGATCTTCTGAACAGTAAAAAGACCGGATCTTATACTGGATTTTCGGTAAATGATATTTTTGGAACTAAAGATATTGCTCCGGTAAGTATTTCGTTAAGAATGACTACGGATTCATTATTCTATATGGAGTATCTGGCAGGAGCAAAAAGAAGAAGACTGGATTCTATAAGTCCTGATAATCCGGGGACGGGAAATTCTTATTACTCCAAAATGAAGATTACGTATACAAAGAATACGAATGTAAGTGATAATGTGATTGACACTTTGGAAATTCAGTATCGTAATACACCAACGGTATTTCAGGTTTCAAAAGTTTTGTATAACAGAGTTCCGGTGTTTTCTAAAGATGCTGATGCACCAACTTCGATAAATACTGTCACTATCACAAAATAATTTTTAAATTTGTACAATTGTTAGCTTATTATAAGCTAAACATCTAATATTTAACATCTAAATAAAATGTTACAAGTCAATTTTTTGCGCGACAATAAAGAACGCGTTTTAGAAGGTCTTAAGAAAAGACAATTCAAAAATCTTGAGTTGGTAGACGAGGCTATCGCTGCCGACGACGAAAGAAAAAGAATCCAGTTTGAACTAGATTCCCAGCTATCCGAAATCAACAAAATTTCGAAAGAAATCGGGCTTTTGATGAAAGAAGGGAAAAAAGACGAAGCGGAATCTGCAAAATCTAAAACAGCACAATACAAAGAGTCGAGCTCAGAATTGAAATCCCAGTTAGAAGTTAAAGAAAATGACTTACTGAATATTCTGTACCAGCTTCCTAACATTCCAAATGAATTGGTAAAAAGTGGTGCATCTGCTGATGATAACGAAATGATTTTCCAGTCTCATCCGGTAGAAGGTCTTGGTGAAGGAGCTATTCCTCACTGGGAACTGGCAAAAAAATACAACCTTATTGATTTTGAATTAGGGGTGAAAATTGCCGGAGCAGGTTTTCCTGTTTATTTAGGAAAAGGAGCAAGACTACAGAGAGCTTTGGTTCAGTATTTCTTAGATAAAAATGTAGAAAAAGGATATACAGAAGTAAATCCTCCTCACGTTGTGAATGAAGCTTCTGGATTCGGAACTGGACAGCTGCCGGATAAAGAAGGACAGATGTATTATATCAACGAAGATAAACTATATCTGATTCCTACAGCAGAAGTTCCTGTAACAAACCTGTACCGTGATGTACTGCTTGATGAGAAAGACCTTCCAATCAAGAATACGGCATTTTCTCAGTGCTACAGAAGAGAAGCGGGAAGTTACGGAGCTCACGTAAGAGGGTTGAACCGTCTTCACCAGTTTGAAAAAGTAGAGATTGTAAGAATTGAAAAACCTGAGAATTCTTATGCTGTTTTGGAAGAAATGGTAGAGCACATCAAGGAAATCCTTACAGATCTTGAACTTCCATTCAGAGTATTAAGGCTTTGTGGTGGTGATACTGGTTTTGCATCTGCGATGACCTATGATTTTGAAGTATGGAGTGCTGCACAGGAAATGTGGCTGGAAGTAAGCTCTGTATCCAACTTTGAAACATTCCAGGCAAACAGATTGAAATGCCGTTACAAAGGTGACGGTAAATCTCAGTTAGTTCATACCTTAAACGGATCAGCAATGGCATTACCAAGAATTATGGCGGCATTGCTTGAAAACAACCAGACAGCTGAAGGAATTAAGCTTCCTAAGAAGATCGCAGAATATGCAAGATTTGATGTAATTAACTAAACGATCAGAAGTTTAGGTCAAAATAAAAACCCACTGAATTATCAGTGGGTTTTGTTTTATTCTGTAACGATGATAATCTTTTTATCTGCGTTTTTGAGTTTTGTATCCTGGTCATAAATGGCTTTCAGATCATAATCTATTCTTATGGAATGGTCGTCAATCTGTTTTACCCAGTCATGTTTACCAGAAATTGATTTTATTTTATTTTCAAATTTTAAGGTTGTACCAATCTTTTTGAAAAACATGATCATCATACCGGCTACTTTCTCAGCTTCTTCCTTGGAACTTTTGGTCTTAACAGCCTCTTCGATACTTCTAAGATTAAAATTTTCTGTATCAATAGTGAGTGTTTTTCCGTCCCAGCTATTGTATATATTCTGATCGAGTGGTATTTTTTCAGTTTTTGTAAAACTTTTTAAAACCAAATAATCTTCGGGAGTAAAATGTTCCATTTTAAAAGAAAATCCTGCCAGCTTGTTGTCCTCTTTAGTAGATTTCATGAAGATCTTTTTCATGATTCTGATGGAGTCCGGGTTTTCAGTTTTTAATTTTCCTTCTTTTTTGGAAAGATCATACATACTTGTCCAGATCGTCGGAAGTTTGTCCATTTCTCCAAATTCCTTTTGCTTTAATGAATCTGGTGTCATGGCTATCATCTCTGCCATAAACTCTTTCGTGTCAATGTCGGTTATAGATGTAGAGGCAGCATCTTTATGATAGGTAATCTCTGAATTTACAGTACAGGATTGCAGTATAAAAAGACTTATAAGGAATAAGACAAAGGTTTTCTTCATGGTGTATTGAAATACAAATTAATGGCAGTTAACAGCCCCGTTGGGATCTTTAACAATGGTCATGGCTTCCGCTTTAGGAGAAACATAGGGAATTCCCAGCTCAAGACCTCTTAGAATGAATAATCCCCCTAAAATAATCATGATTACAGGAACAGCTTTCAAAACCTTTACTCTGAAGGCCTGATTCATGAGATTTCCGGCTAAAACGATCGCAAACATGAACGGAAGGGTTCCAAGACCAAATAAAGCCATATATAAAGCTCCCTGCCATATTCCTCCTCCTGCAAGGCTGGCGGTAAGAGCCATATAAACCATTCCGCATGGTAAAAAACCATTAAGAAGCCCTGTTGAAAATCTGGAACGGTAATCCGCCTTTTGGAGCAGCTTTCCTAAGTTCATTTTTACACTGTATAAAAACTTGGAAAGAAATGGAATTTTTGAAGCAAAATCTTTTCCTCCAAATGAAAATACAGCCATAATGATCAGGAGAACTCCTGCCGTGATGGTGAGGTATTTCTGGAAACCTGCCATTTCAAATCCCTGCCCGATAATTCCGAGAAGTGCACCCAATAAAGAATAGGTGAATATTCTTCCAAATTGATACGTAAGATTCTGAAGATAGAAATTAGCAGCCTGTTTTTTGGTTAATCCCATCGATAAAGCAATAGGCCCGCACATTCCGATACAGTGAAAACCGGAAGCAAAGCCTAAGGCAATAGCCGATACAACAAGTCCTATTTCCATATCACATCATAATCCATTCTATAATCTGTTTTATCCTTGGTCCATGTCAGTCTTAAAGTATAATTACCCATTTTCAACACCTGTGCAGGTATTGTGAAAGACTGATCAGCATCAAGCTGTACAGATTTTTTAATATCTAAATTCTGGTCGTCGGTTCTGTTTAAAACAAATTTTACCGTAGTATCAGAGTTATTATAACCTTTTGGAAAAATGATTTTAATTCCATTAGTATCCTGGCTGTATGCAGGTTTTTCCTGCAGATCATCAGCTCTTTTCTTGGCATCAATTACATCCTGGTATTGTAGTTCTTCTTCATAGTAATTGTCTGTTACCATCTCAGAGTTTTTCTGCCCGTTCGGGAAAAGAAACATCATGGATAAAATAAAAATTATGAATGAAAGCAATGCAATTACAACACCGTGTCCCCAACTAAAGTTCTTCATCTTATTAAATTAAAATTGTAGTTTGAATGGTCCTTCAAAATATGTCTGGTATGAATCAATCAGTTTACCTTTCATATCATAAACGCCAATAGTAATATTTTGTTTAGAGAGTTTCATATCATCTTCCGGAAAGCTGATATTAATTGTCCCTTTAGAAATTTTGTCCCTGTCTACCTGAATTTTGCTTGAAGCACTATACGTGATTTCACCGTGAGAAGGATCTATTACTTTTATGGTAACTATTTTCTTGTCATTGGTTTTGTTCAGGAACGTATAGTTATAGGTATTTGTAATCTTACCGTCTTTTACAAAGAATGTACTTCCTGCAGGCTTAATAAATTTAGCTTCCATTTCCCCGCGGCTGTACAGAAGATATCCCAGGAATCCAACCAGAAATAATAAAAATACGGCAAATCCTTTCATTCTTCCTGTAAACTTAAACGGAATTTCTTTCTCAATTTCGTTCTCAGAAGCATATCTCACCAGTCCTTTAGGAAGACCCACTTTTTCCATTACTTCATCACAGGCATC
>JASLCD010000349.1 GCA_030146295.1 Chryseobacterium sp. | reverse complement strand
ATTAGACTAGAATGAAACCTTTTATAACAGATCAATTTTTATTACAAAATAAATACGCTGAAGAACTTTACTTCAGATTTGCAGAAAAACAACCTATCATTGATTATCATAATCATCTGATCCCTAAAGACATCGCAGAAGACACCGTTTTTGAAAATATCTCCAAAGTATGGATTGCCGGTGACCATTACAAATGGAGAGCCATGCGCACCATGGGAGTGAACGAAAAATTCATTACAGGTGATGCTACTGACAAAGAGAAATTTGAAGCATGGGCAAAAACGGTTCCTTATACATTAAGAAATCCATTATACCACTGGACTCATCTGGAACTAAAGAGATATTTCGGAATTGATGAGTTATTAAGTGAAGATAATGCATCGGAGATCTATGAGAATATCACTGCTCAGCTTCAGACACCGGAAAAATCGACCAGAGGTTTGCTGAAAATGATGAATGTAGAATCTTTATGTACCACAGAAGATCCTACAGATATTTTAAATTACCATCAGGACCTTGCGAAAAGCGATTTCAGTATTAAAGTAAGCACTGCATTCCGTCCGGACAAAGCAATTTTGATTGAAAATCACAATTTTGCAGATTATATGGTAAAGCTTGGGGTATCTGCAGGTATTGAGATTACCTCATACCAGACTTTATGTGATGCTTTGCTTACAAGAATTGAATATTTCCATAACAATGGCTGCAGGCTGTGCGATCACGGCTTAAACAATATTTCTTTTGAAGAAGCTTCGGAAGCGGAAGTCAATGCTATTTTTAATGATAAACTGGCAGGGAAAGTCATTGCCGAAAAGCAGGTTAATCAATTTAAAACAGCAATTTTACTATTCCTTGGGGAGGCTTATCACAAATACGGATGGGTGCAGCAGTTTCACCTGGGAGCTTTGAGAAATAACAACGAAAGAATGCATAGAATTCTGGGACCGGATACCGGTTGGGATTCTATCGGAGATTTTGTTCAGGCAGAAACCTTGTCTAAATTCTTGAATACACTGGACGGAAAGGATCAGCTGACAAAAACCATTTTGTATAATCTGAATCCTGCTGATAATGAGATTTTCGCTACGATGATCGGCAATTTCAATGATGGAAGCATCAAAGGAAAAGTACAGTTCGGTTCCGGATGGTGGTTCCTGGATCAAAAAGACGGGATGATCAAACAGATGAATGCCCTTTCCAATATGGGATTGATCAGCTGCTTTGTAGGAATGCTTACAGATTCCAGAAGCTTCCTTTCTTATCCGAGACATGAATATTTCAGGAGGGTATTGTGTAATCTTTTCGGAGAAGAAATGAAGAATGGCGAACTGCCGGATGATATTGAACTGATTGGGAAAACCATTTCAGATATCTGCTATCATAACGCGAAAAACTATTTTGATTTTTAATTGAATACCATGAGCAAAATAGTCACATTCGGTGAAGTGATCATGAGGCTTTCCCCACCCGGAAACAGAACCATGAAACAAAGCCATGAAATGGAGTTCTTTTTTGGAGGAACAGAGCTGAATGTCGCTTCTTCATTGGCAACAATGGGCTGCGAAGTACAGCATATCAGCTGTGTATCCGATGACTTTGTCGGAGAATCTGCGGTTTCTTTTATTAAGAGTTTTGGTATTGATACCTCCTTTATCAAAAGGAATGAACATCCTCTGGGACTGTATTTCCTTGAGGTAGGGTCATCGGTTCGTGCCAGCAGAATTGCGTATAACAGGCTGAACGGTTCTTTTGCGAACATCCGGCCTGAAAAAATAGACTGGGAAAAAGCGCTTGAAGGATGCGGATACTTCCACTGGACAGGAATCAGTCCCGGTATTTCGGAATCTGCCTATGAAGCTTTGAAAGAGGGGTTGAAAACCGCTCAACACATGGGGGTTGAAGTTACAACCGATCCTGCCTACCGTTCAAACCTTTGGAAATATGGTAAAAACGGTGCTGAAGTGCTCAAGGAACTGGTTTCATATTCCACTGTTTTTATCGGTGGAGTGAATGAAATTAACGAAATTCTCGGAACCCATTTTTCTTCAGATAAAGAAGGTTTCATGGAAGCCTGCAAAGAATTAAAACAACAGATTCCTTCTGTTCACAGGATTTTTGATAAAATCAGAATAGGTATTACCGCGAGTTCCCAACAGACACAGGGTAGAGCATGGGTAGACGAGAAGTATTTTGAAACCGATCTTCTGGAAATCAATCCTGTTGTAGACAGAATCGGGACAGGAGACGCTTTTGCCGCGGGGTTGATTTATGGGTTGAAAAATTTTGATGACGAAAAAGCATTGAATTTCGCAAACGCAGCCTGTGCTGTAAAACATACCATCCCCGGGGATATTAACTATTCAAGTACAGAAGATATTCTGGAAGTGATGAACGGAAATTCAGGAGGAAGAATAAAAAGATAATTATGGCAAGATTTAGTCGTATAGAAGTAGCCCTAAAAGCTAAGCAGACAGGCATCGTTCCTGTATTTTATCACGCAGATGCTGAAGTTTGCAAGAAAATTGTAAAAGCCTGTTTTATGGGAGGTGCCCGCGTTTTTGAATTTACCAATAGAGGAGATTTTGCTCATGAGGTTTTCTCTGAGCTGATACAATATGCAGCCAGAGAAATTCCTGAAATGATATTGGGAATAGGTTCTGTCATTGATCCGGCAACGGCCTCTTTATATATTCAGAATGGAGCCAACTTTATTGTAGCGCCTTCTTTAAACCCGGAAGTAGCAAAAGTTTGCAACCGGAGAAAAATTGCGTGGATGCCCGGCTGTGGTTCCGTTTCTGAAATTTCTTATGCAGAGGAACTGGGTGCTGAAATTGTAAAAATATTCCCGGCAACACAGGTGGGAGGTCCGGAATTTATCAAGGCGGTAAAAGGCCCGATGCCATGGTCAAATATTATGCCTACAGGCGGAGTGATTCCCACCAAAGAAAATATTACCGAATGGATTTCTGCAGGAGCCTATTGTGTAGGATTAGGTTCGCAGCTGTTTATGAAAAATGAGGGAGGAGAATATGACTATGAAAAGATTACAGAAGCAGTTGCCCGTTCGATTCAGGTTATTAATGAATTAAGATAATGATCCTTACATTTTGTTTTAAACCAGCAAGAAATTTAAAAACTAAGTAAAAACTTTGAAAAGAGTTACCATTGAAGCTCAACTTAATTGTTTTTCAATTCTTTAATTAAATAATAATGGTTTAAAAAATTAATAGATTCTATGCTTAAATAGCATGGAAAGGATAGTTTTTGTCTTGTTCTATTGTTAAAATCAATAAAAATCAATACTATTAATGATTGATATGAAAAAAGAAATATCTCCGAAACCGAGTACCTTCAGATGGACGATCTGCCTGCTCCTTTTTATTGCAACGACCATCAATTATATGGATCGGCAGGTACTGTCACTCACATGGAAAGATTTCATCGCTCCGGAATTTCACTGGAACAATAATGATTACGGAAATATCACCGCATTGTTTTCTATTTTCTACGCAATAAGTATGCTTTTTGCCGGAAAGTTTGTAGACTGGATGGATACCAAAAAGGGATTTCTCTGGGCTATCGGAATCTGGTCTGTAGGAGCGGTACTTCATGCGTTCTGCGGAATTGCTACTTCAGGGGTCCTGACAGGAAGCTGGTGGGTAGGTTTTGAAGAATCCAAAGAGATTATCGGAAGGGTAGATCATGTGGGAGCTATCATCAGTACGAGCGTGACATTGTTTATTTTTGCCCGTTTCGTTCTGGCTGTTGGGGAAGCAGGTAATTTTCCTGCTGCAATAAAAACCACTGCTGAGTATTTTCCTAAGAAAGACAGAGCGCTGGCTACCAGTATCTTTAATGCCGGAGCTACGGTTGGAGCACTGGCTGCGCCGGTTACGATTCCTTTTATCGCAAAATCGATGGGTTGGGAATGGGCATTTATCATCATCGGAGCATTAGGTTTTGTGTGGATGGGGCTTTGGGTATTTTATTACAAAAAACCTCACGAGCATCATAAGGTTAATAAGCATGAGCTTACCTATATTCAGCAGGATCAGGATGATCTGCCTGCGGATTCGCCAGTGTTGGAAAAGAAATTTTCTTTCAAGGAATGTTTTAGTCACAGACAGACCTGGGCTTTTGCTTTTGGAAAGTTTATGACGGATGGCATCTGGTGGTTTTTCCTGTTCTGGACACCGGCATATTTAAGTTCCGTTTACAAAATGGATTCTACACAGAGTGCCTTTCCTCTTTTCGTTCTTTATATGATCACTTTATTGTCGATTATAGGAGGATGGCTTCCTAAATATTTTGTGGAGAAAAAAGGCATGGATGCTTATTCCGGAAGGATGAAAGCGATGTTGATCTTCGCATTCTTCCCGCTGCTGGCTCTGCTGGCACAACCGTTAGGTTCTGTTTCCTACTGGATTCCGGTTCTGATTATCGGAATTGCAGGAGCAGCACATCAGGCATGGTCTGCCAATATTTTCTCTACGGTAGGCGATATGTTTCCCAAAAAAGCCATTGCAACCATTACCGGAATCGGAGGAATGGCAGGTGGAATCGGTTCATTTTTAATCAATAAATCTTCAGGAGTTCTGTTTGATTATGCTCATAAAGCGTGGACTACTGTGGACGGAATGCCTTTACTGGAAAAATATCCGCAATACATCAATGAACGTCTGCCGGAAAATTTTGTTCATGATCTGGAAAAGTCAGGAGTCATTATTTCCGATGGAATAGATAAAGGATACATGATTATCTTCTCCGTATGTGCAGTGGCTTACTTGATTGCCTGGAGTGTTATGAAGACTTTGGTTCCGAAATACAAAGTAATTAAATAGAAATACAAACTATCATACGCAAGGATAGTTTCATTCAAATTAGAAAAAATGGAAAATCAGATAAAACAAAAATTAAATCGTGAATTCAATGGTTCTCAGAAAAAGCTTCCGATTAAAATCATACAGTTTGGAGGAGGGAATTTCATGCGGGGATTCACTGATTATGTGATTGATCAATTGAATAAAAAAGCAGGCTTCAATGCTGGAATTGCTAATGTTCAGCCTACACAGGGTGGTTCTGTTCATAGACTGGAAGAGCAGGATAATCTGTACACCCTTTTTACAAGAGGAATAAAGAAAGATGAAATTATTGATGAAAAGCAGATCATTTCTGCCATTCAGAAATCAATCAATCCGTATACGAATTATGACGAATTCCTTGCACTGGCAAAAGAAGAGGAACTGGAATTTGTTTTCTCCAATACTACAGAAACGGGAATTGCGTATGATGAAACTGAAGATCAATATTCCGGCCCACACAAAAACTTCCCGGCGAAAGTGACGGTTTTATTATATGAAAGATTTAAACATTTCAAAGGAGCATCAGAAAAGGGATTGAGAATCATCCCTTGTGAACTGATTGAAGATAACGCCTTTGTTTTAAAAGATATTATTATTCAATATGCCAGATTATGGAATTTAAAAGAGGACTTTGTGCAATGGATTGAACAGTGTAATTATTTCCACAATACGTTGGTTGACAGGATTGTTCCGGGATATCCAAAAGAGGATGCGGAATCCTATGAAGAGCAGCTGGATTATGAAGACCAGATGATGGTTGTTTCGGAAGTGTTTTTACTTTTTGTCATTCAGGATGCCCATCATCTGAAAGAGAGAATCCCTTTTGATCAGATCAATGAACAGATTCTGGTAGTGGATGATATTGAGCCTTATCGCCTGAGAAAAGTGAGAATTTTGAATGGCGGCCATACTTTAATGCTGGCTCCGGCACTTTTATCAGGAAAAGAAACGGTAAAAGAATCTATTGAGAACCCATTTATCGGACAGTTTTTAAGAGATTCAATTTTCAATGAAGTAAACCCCACTTTAGGGCTGGATGAAAATGAACTGAAAGAGTTTGCGGAAGAAGTGTTTGACAGATTCAGAAATCCTTTTATCAAGCATTACCTGGCAAGCATTGCCTTATATTTTGTTTCTAAATTTAAAGTGAGAATCCTTCCGAGTGTATTGAGATACGTAGAAATTAATCAGAAGCTGCCACTTAATTTAACCTTCTCTCTGGCGGGATTAATCAGATTCTACCAGGGAAATTTTAATGAGAGAGCCCTTCCGTTGAATGATGAAGAGGTCATAATCAGCCGATTCAAAGAAATCTGGGATACCAACGATTATGAAAAGGTAGCAGAACTGGCATTAGGAGAAATTTCTTTCTGGGATACAGATCTTACCTTAGTTGAAGGTTTGAAAGATGCAGTAGCAAAAGCATTGTGGGAAATTGACCATCATGATGTGGAAACAGCCTATCACAATTTTGTTCAATTCTATTCTTAAAAAGCATGCAAAAGAAAATACTGAAGGTAAACCCTGACGATAATGTAGCAGTAGCATTGGTAGATCTTGCACAGGGTGAAGCGGTTACACTGGGTGATCTTACCTATGAGATGATAAAAGATATAAAAGCCAAGCATAAGTTTGCTACGGAAGATCTTTCAGCAGGAGATTCCATTATGATGTATGGTGTTTTGGTGGGAAAAGCCAGTCAGCCCATCCAAAAAGGCGAGGTGATTACCACCGGAAATGTAAAGCATCAAAGTGCAAAGGTAGAAGGCAAAACAGAAACTGTTTCCTGGAAAGCTCCGGATGTGGAAGAGTGGAAGGATAGAACATTTATGGGCTATCACAGAGAAGACGGGCAGGTGGGAACAGAAAATGTATGGCTGTTTTTTCCTTTGGTTTTTTGTGAAAACAGAAATGTAGAGATTCTAAAAGAGGTTTTTGAAAAAGAACTTTTATTTGATAAAGTAACAAAACATCAGCTATTGCTGAGATCTCTGATCAATAACTCAGAGGAAGAAATGATCACTGAAGAAGATCAGGATTCCAGAGTTTTTAAAAATATTGATGTTAAATTCATTACCCATCAGGGAGGCTGTGGAGGCATTCGCCAGGATGCTGAAGCCTTGGGCCGTTTATTGGCGGGCTACGTCAACAATCCCAATGTTGCCGGAGCAACCGTTTTAAGCCTTGGATGTCAGAATCTGCAGGTTCAGATTTTTAAAGATGCCCTTGAAAAGATCAGTCCCAACCATAAAAAACCGATTATCGTGTATGAACAGCAGAAGTCGGGAACAGTGGATGAAATGCTGAGCGGGATCATCAAGGATTCCTATGAAGCGATTAAAAAAGCCAACGAAATTGAAAGAAAACCGGCATCTGTTTCAAAGCTTGTATTAGGATTGGAATGTGGTGGTTCAGATGGTTTTTCAGGAATTTCTGCCAATCCGGTTTTAGGGCGTCTGTCAGATCTGATGGCAGGAATCGGAGGTGCTACTATTCTTTCAGAATTCCCGGAATTGTGCGGAGTAGAGCAGGAATTGGTGAACCGCTGTGTGAATGAAAAAGATGCAGAAAGATTTTTACAGCTGATGAAAGATTTTGAAGAATCAGTCGTTGCTGCAGGATCTGGCTTTGATATGAATCCGTCACCGGGGAATATTAAAGATGGATTAATTACGGATGCCATGAAATCTGCAGGAGCGGCTAAAAAAGGAGGTTCATCACCCATCAATGATGTCCTTGATTTTACGGAATACATTCAGAAACCGGGACTGAATTTATTATGCACACCCGGAAACGATGTAGAATGTACCACTGCTTTGGTAGGTTCAGGCTCTAATGTTGTGTTATTTACAACAGGCCTGGGAACACCTACCGGAAATCCTGTAGTTCCTGTGGTAAAAATATCGTCCAATACTTCTCTTTCCGAGAGAATGCCTGATATTATTGATTTTAATACAGGAGATGTCATCACAGGAGAAAAAACGATCGATGAAAAGGCAGAGGAACTGCTGGAATTTATCATCAAAATAGCCAGCGGAGAAGTAAAAACCAAAGCTGCTATTTTAAACCAAAATGATTTTATCCCCTGGAGAAG
>JASLCD010000343.1 GCA_030146295.1 Chryseobacterium sp. | reverse complement strand
CAGATAAAATGAACTATTCCAGGAAATATCCCAGTCATGCAGCTTTCCAAATAGCGGAGGCCCAAATGCGGCAATCAGATACCCTACAGATTGTGCCATTCCCGATATTTTAACAGCATTGATACTGCTTTTTGTTCTTGTAGAAAAAAACAGGATAGACAAACTGAAAGATAATCCGTTAGAAATTCCTATAATAACAGCATTGACATAGATCCATTGAGATTTCAGGAATACGAACATCATGGTGCTGCCAAACATTAAGGTACAGATGAAAAGGATCATCAGTCTCTGATCTTTCATTTTACTCGCGATAATCGGACAACAGAAGGTCACAGGAATCATCGTCATCTGAATCACAAAGAAAACCCAGCCGGAGCTTTCTCCCTGCATATGAAAATCTGCAAGAAAGGAAGGAAGCCAGGCCACCAGACAGTAATAAAATAAAGACTGCAGCCCCATGAAAATACTGATATTCCATGCCTGGGCAGATTTAAACATATTAAAATCAGAAGTACTGATCGCTGTTTTAGGCTGTTCCGGATTTCTTTTATTGAATATAAATTCGAGGGTTAAAACAATAAATCCCAATGCTGCAATTACCAGCCAGATTCCCAAAGAACCTTTCCATCCAAACCCTGTCCATTCTCCGATCTTCACACTGAAGCCGGAAGCAAGAGCTGCAGTAAGATTCATTGATACAGCAAAAATTCCCGTCATAAGGGCAATCTGCTTCGGGAAATTGTTTTTTACATACCCGGGAGTTACCACGTTTCCAATACATATTCCCAAACCAATGAATATAGAACCTAAGAAGAGCAGCCAAAGAGATCCACTGATCCTAAGAAACAATCCGAAACTTAAAATAATCAGAGAATACATCAGCAGTTTATTGATCCCAAGTTTATTAGAAAATCTACTGACCAATACAGAACATGCTGCAAACATAAACAGTGGAATAGAGGTGAGCAGACTTACCTGAAAATTGTCCAGTTTCAATGCGTCCCTTACCTCTCCCAATACAGGAGCCACAGCTACAATGGGTGAACGGAGGTTGCTGGAAATTAATATAACAACCAGGACATTAATGAGTAATAAAACATACGAAGCATTCTTTTTTACTTCATTCTTCATCATAATAAAAACTTTTGTACAAAATTAGCATAGTAATTTTGTTTAATTTTGCCAAAGTTTTAACCCAAAACGACATGAATGCCAACGACAGTATAAAAATAGATGATCTGAAGAAGCCTTATTTTGTATGGTTTGAAGAAAACTGGGTTCATGATGATGTTTTCCACAATCACCGGAAAGGGCAGCTGGTATACGTAGAAAGTGGTTTTCAGTACATTACCATTGAAGAAAAAATATACCTTCTCCCACAAAACCATGCGGTGTGGATTCCTCCCAATGCAGTTCATAAAACCAATTCCCATTCCGAAAAGATCAAACTGATGATCATGTTCGCAGATATCAGTACAAAAAATCCCTTTTATCATGAGATTAATGTATTTTCTGTTCCTCCGGTTTTAAAAGAAATGATAAAATATGCAGAGAAATGGTCCAAGCAAATGACTCCAGATGTTGATGAAAACCTATTTTTGAAAGCACTGTTTAATGAACTTCCGCGGTTTGTGGAACATTCGTTGACGCTTCACATTATTCTTCCGAAAGATCAACGGCTTACGAAAGTTATTGAGCATCTTCACAATCATTATAGTGATGAAATTAAGATGGAAGATCTTAGTGATACAGCCCTCTTGTCTTTTCGTACACTGGAACGTATTTTCAAAAAAGAGACCGGGCTTACTTTAAGCAAATACCAGCAGATGCTTCGTATCATTAAGAGTCTGGAGCTTTTAAGCGCTGGTCATCTTACCATTTCGGAAACAGCTTATGAAGTAGGCTACAAGAGTGTACAGGCATATACCAGAAGTTTTCTTTCTGTGATGCAGTTCAGGCCGACAGATTTTATTAAAACGATTCAATAGCCGTTTAAAGAGCTTTAAAAGGGGGTTGGAATATATATAAAAAGAGACTTATTAAGATCTTAAAACTTTAGGTATTCCTTTATAGAAAAGTAATTAGCTTGTTTGAAAAAGGATATATTTCACATTTTACCCTATTTTCCATTTCAGTAGTCAATATTCAATTATGATATTATTGGAAATAAAAAGGTCTCCACGAATGGAGACCTTAAAAAAACACAAATGATGAAAAAAAATTATTTCGATTCACAAATATAAGCAAAAATCATCGTATGTAGAACACTAGAAGTTCATTTTTTTTAAAAATTATTTATTTTATGTAAAAACAATTATTCTTTAAATGATTTTAGTTTTATTCAGGATTCCGAAATTCTTTACAGGAAAACATATCCTTTTAAATATAATTCGCAATCTGATGAATTGTAAGCCGCTTTTTGGTCCAAACAGAGAAGTTGTGAAAAGTGAATTATTATAAAAAAAGAGCTTATTGAAGAGCTTATTTAAACATTTGTTTAACTTTTTTATGACTCTACTCATAAAAATCTTTAGGATTGTTGCAGTAATTTTTCCAAAACATATGGTATGAGTCCAAAAAAATTTAAAGGTGTTCCCAAGCAAAAATTCGGAGGTTTTCATGATACGGAAACCAGAAAACTATTTGATCAGGACGAAATATCGTTGAAATTTGAGACATTGAAAGAAAGATTGTTCTCAGTCAATAAGTGGGAAAGCTATTGTGGAGAAGCATTTGCAGCATTTCAACTTTACGATTTCAGTGGTCACCCGGTAGATCGGGAGCCTCAAAAAGGAGATTTTATCAGGATAGACATTCCGGGACCGGGAGAATCTGAAGCCAAAGGATATGACTGGGTAGAGATTGCAGATATCTGCTTCTACGAGAATAGCTTTGCTGAAAGTATAACAATGACATGCAAACCATCCGCCGATCCTGAAAATAAAAAAAGCCAGCATACTGCTCACTTTTACAGTTCCGGAGCAAGCTCTACTTTCATGATATCCAAAAGTCCAGCTCATTTAAAGGCGGCAGTGTATGGACGAAATGAAAGGCCTAACCTGAATGCTAAGTTCATGGATGTCATCAGGAATCTTGTTACCGCTGCAATAGGCATGTCGGGAGCAGCTAAAATACAATGGAAAGTGCTCAGCGACGGGTTATTGGATTTTGAATAACTATTTTCTGCCTTTTTTGATCTAGATCAAAGTTTAGTATTTGTTGTACAGGGACCTTTGCACCCGAATATTTTAAACAAAATTTATGAGTACAACATTAGAAAAAGGACAGACTATTAATTTCTATCAGGCGACTGCTCCTATTATCATTTCGGTATTCGGAGTTTATCTTACGATAGGAATTGCCCTGGGAGTACTTCCCGGGTTTGTCCAGAACACACTAGGCTTTGACAGCATTATTGTGGGGCTTGTTATTGGCCTCCAGTCGTTATCAACACTTTTGACCCGCGCTTATTCCGGAAAAATTACAGATACCAGAGGAGCCAAGAAAAGTAAAATGTCCGGCGTGGTATTAGCTGTTATCGCCGGGATTGTTTATGTTCTTGCGATGCTATTTCAGGCTCATCCGCTGATGGCACTTATCTTTCTGTTACTGGCAAGAATCATTCATGGTGTGGGCGAAAGCTTTTTGGTTACCGGAGCATTAACGTGGGGAATAGGCCTGGCAGGTCACTCTAGCTCCGGAAAAGTAATGACCTGGAACGGTATTGCTATGTATGCGGGAATTGCCATCGGAGCTCCTTTAAGCATCTGGCTGAGTAAGGAATACAATATTCTTCCTGCTTTTATCCTCTTAGCGCTGCTTCCGCTCTTAAGCTGGTTTTCTACAGCAAAACTTCCTTCTATTCCTGTAGATCAAGATCATGTACGAACTCCTTTTTATAAGGTAATTGGTGCAATATCAGGCCAGGGACTGAGTCTTGCATTTTCATCAATGGCCTTTGGCTGCATTGCTTCTTTTATTGCTTTATTTTTCTCACAAAAGAATTGGGGGGATGCATCGCTTGCCTTTATGGTTTTCGGAGTATGTTACGTTATTACCCGCATTTTCTTTGCTTCATTTCCGGATAAATACGGAGGTTTTAAGATTGCTTTCATCTCTCTGATCATCGAAGTGGCAGGACAGCTGCTGATCTGGACATCTGCTTCCAAAGCATTGGCCATTATCGGTTGTGGATTAACGGGGGTTGGGTTTTCATTGGTCTTTCCGGCTCTCGGAGTTCTAGCCATTCGAAAAGTAAAACCACAAATGAGAGGAACAGCCCTGGGGGCGTACGTTGCTTTTGTTGACCTTTCATTAGGGTTGGCAGGACCTATTGCAGGACTTATTGCAGGCTGGTTTGATTATCAGGCAGTATATCTGTTCGGAGGTATCAGCTGTATCGTATCTATGGTTATACTATTATGTAATAAAAAATAAAATGGAAAATTCTATAATTATTCAAGCAGAGAAAACGAAGAAAATACGTCAAGCATTTATCGTTAAACATAAACAGTATCTCACTCCACACCTTATCCGTGTAGTATTTGAAATTGATGAAAATCAGGTTGAAATGCTGACCCATGTACACTCCGGCTCCAATAATAAAATCTTTATTCCAACTGAAGAGGGAAGTGCTCCTTTAATCAGAACGTATACCAACAGAAAAATTGATCTGGAAAACCGGGAATTAAGTGTAGATTTCGTTGCCCATGGTGATAACGGACCTGCTTCTGCCTGGGCATTACAAGCGAATACTGGTGATTCATTGGAAATAGGAATGAAAGAAAGTAGAAGGCCATTAGTTCCTGATGCTGATTTTTATCTGCTGGCTGGAGATGCAACAGCATTGCCCGTTATTTGCGCCATTGTAGAGCAGTTTCCTCCTTATGTATCAGCAAAAATACTATTAGAGGTGGCAGGCAAGGAAGATGAACTTATGCTGTGTTCCGCAGCAGACATATCGGTCGAATGGCTTCACAATCCTCATCCGGAAGAGGGAAGCCGGCTTGCAGAAGCCGTAAAATCGGTTCAGTTTCCATCAGGAGTTTTGAAAGAATATGTGTATATCGCTGCAGAATATGCAACAGTACATGAACTTCGCACCTATTTTAAAACAACCCTGCAATGGGATCCTCATGGTTTATATATCTGCTCGTACTGGAAAGCCGGACAGGCAGAAAATATACAGACCGTTTAGATAAAAATAGTAAGCAAAGCCTTTTTATGACTAATTTTGCTTACATGCAGGAACTTTTAGCTTCGTATATTAAAAATAGAATATCAGTAACGGATCAAGAATTGAATACCATTCTTTCTTATTTCAAACCCGTTCAATTAAAAAAGAATGAAACGCTTCTTACCAACGGACAACACAGCCAACGGACATTTTTTGTTGTAAACGGATGTCTCCGTATATTTTTCATCAATGAAGAAGGGCAGGATTCCACTCGGTATTTTGCATTTGAAAATCAGTTTGCAACAGCATTAACCAGTTTTATTACTTCTGAACCCTCCGACGAATTTATTCAGGCCGTGGAGGATTCAGAAGTATATTATATTAGTCATGAAAGTTTTTATCATCTTCTGGATATTATTCCGCAATGGGAAAAATTTTATAGAATATATCTGGAAACAGCTTATGTGAGCAACACGAAGAGACTCATGTCTTTCCTCGTTCAGGATGCTCTTGAAAAATACCGCCAGCTGCTGAGTGAAAATCCTGTTGTGGTAAGGCGGCTTTCTAATAAAATGGTGGCTTCCTATCTTAATATCTCTCAGGAAACCCTAAGCAGGTTGAAGTCAAAACTATGATTTTTTGTTTGACAAATCTAACATTATTAATAATACCTATGTATTTATTTAAACCATTTTTAAACTGGCTAAAATTATCAAAAAATTAATATCAGAGCCCGTTTAAGAAAAATTTAAGCCTTATATTTGCACCCATGTTAAAATGGTTATCCATATTATGCTCGATGATGTATGTGCTGGCTACCACCAATGCGGGGGAAGTACTGAAGGTGCCTATGTTTGTAGAACATTTTATGGAGTACCAGGGAAGCTTATCAGAGTTTGTTATGGAGCATTATGATAACCACAAACAGGATTCTGACTGGGATACCGATCAGAAACTGCCGTTTATCAATCCGCCTATCGTATTATCTGTGCACGCCCAGCTTCCGGAGCTCACATTCGAAATCAAAAAACCTAAGGAAATTACGGTTTCAAAGAAAAGCAGCATCTACAAGGAGAAAGACTTCTCCAACCATTACCTTTCTCAGATTTTTCAGCCTCCACGGCTTTCTTAATTGATTTTATACCGACATTGCTTTAGCCTTAAAGCAGTCTATTTATATTATATCAATTTAACCTTTCATGCATTATAACTCTGTTTATGATGTCTTTACAAAACTTTGTGTTCAATTTTTCAATATGATAAGTTCAACATGAAAGAATAACGATCAGGCAGAACCTTTTACTTACTGGTATAAGATCTTCTGTAGCTTCTGTAATAATATCAATAAAGACTTCAACAGCTTTTATAAGACATTCCGGGTTATCAATTAATAGTTTTTTCCATGTTAAATAAAATTATTGAGTTTTCTGTAAAGAATAAACTCATCATTGCTCTGTTTACAGTGGGGCTTGTCCTTTTTGGGATCTATGAAACCACTCAACTTCCCATTGATGCTCAGCCGGATATCACAAATAATCAGGTTCAGATCATTACAACGGCGCCTTCTTATGGTGCAGCAGACATAGAACGCCTGGTTACGTTTCCTATCGAACAGGCTACCAGTAACATCAGCGGAATCACCGAACTCAGAAGCTTCTCACGTTTCGGACTCTCATTAGTAACTGTCGTTTTTGATGACAAAACAGATGTATACTGGGCACGCCAACAGGTACAGGAACGTTTACAGCTTGTTCAGGACAATATCCCGGCTGGAATTGGCAAACCGGAACTGGGACCTATTTCAACCGGATTGGGGGAAATCTTCCAATATGTGGTAAGAGCCAAAAAAGGGTATGAAAATGTGTATGATGAAACTGAACTCAGAACCATTCAGGATTGGGTGGTCAGAAGACAGCTTCTGGGAACTAAAGGAGTAGCTGATGTCAGCAGCTTCGGAGGGAAACTGAAGCAATATGAAATTGCCATTAATCCTAATAAACTTCAGGCCTTTAATATCAACATCAACGATGTTTTTGGAGCATTGGAGAAGAATAACCAGAATACGGGAGGTGCTTATATTGAAAAGAAAGAAACCGTATTGTTTATCCGAAGCGAAGGGCTTCTGGGAAGTACTGAGGATATCGGGAATATTCAGGTGGCAGAAACCAAAGAAGGTATTCCGGTACATATTAAAGACGTTGCTTCTGTGAAGATAGGTTATGCAACAAGGTATGGTGCCATGACTTATAATGATACAGGAGAAGTATCCGGAGCCATTGTTCTGATGCTGAAAGGAGAAAATGCCAATGTAGTGATTGGAAATATCAAGCAAAGACTGGAAAAAATCCAGGAATCACTGCCTGAAGGTGTTGTCATTGAACCTTTCCTTGACCGTGCTAAAATGGTGAACAATACCATCAGTACGGTAAAAACAAACCTTATGGAGGGGGCTTTGATCGTGGTTTTCATTCTGGTATTGTTCTTAGGAAATTTCAGAGCCGGTCTGCTTGTAGCCTCAGTAATTCCTCTGGCGATGCTTTTTGCAATCATTATGATGAATATCTTCGGTGTCGGAGGTAACCTGATGAGCCTTGGAGCGCTTGATTTCGGGCTTATTGTAGACGGAGCCGTTATCATTGTTGAAGCAGTACTGCATCAGCTCGCCCATAAAAAGTATTTCGGAAAAGATAATATGCTCAGCAAAAAGGAAATGGATGAGCAGGTTTCCGGTTCTGCTGCCAAAATGGTTAACAGTGCAGTTTTCGGGCAGATTATTATTTTAATTGTATACCTTCCGATTTTTACACTTCAGGGAATTGAAGGAAAAATGTTTAAGCCAATGGCTCAGACTGTTGCATTTGCTTTGATTGGGGCGTTTATTCTTTCCCTTACATATATTCCTATGATGAGCGCTCTGGTCCTGAGCAGAAAGAAGAAAGAAAAAGAGAATATTTCAGACCGTGTAATGGGTAAAGTGGAAACAGGCCACCAGAAAATCCTGATAAAGGCTCTTAAATACAGAAAAACGATCATTCTGGGAGTATTGGTACTGTTTGTTGGTGCTGTTTTTACCCTTTCCAGAATGGGGGGTGAATTTATCCCGTCTCTTGAAGAAGGTGACTTTGCGGTCGAAATGAGAATTCTTCAGGGAAGTAATATCAGCGAAACCAAAAAAGCAACCACTCAGGCAGCCAATATCCTTTTGGCTCAGTTTCCGGAAATACAGAAAGTGGTGATGAAGATTGGCAGTGCAGAAATTCCTACGGAGCCAATGCCAATGGATTCCGGAGATATGATCATTGTTTTAAAGCCTAAAAAAGAATGGACGTCGGCAAAATCATTCCCTGAACTTTCCGACAAAATGAGCAAGGCATTAAGCGTTATCCCTGGCTTGACAACAAGCTTCCAGTTTCCTGTACAAATGCGTTTCAATGAACTTATGACGGGGGCAAGACAGGATGTGGTATGTAAAATTTATGGTGAAGACTTGGACAGTCTTGCTACCTACGCAAAAAGAATAGGAAGCATCATCAATACAGTAAAAGGAGCTCAGGACCTTTATATTGAGCCCGTGGTGGGAGCCCCGCAGGTTGTGATTGATTACAACCGTTCAGAACTGTCACGTTATAATATTTCTGTAGCAGACATCAATAGGGTTATCAATATGGCTTTTGCCGGACAGACGGCAGGTGCATTATACGAAGGAGAGAAAAAATTTGATATCGTTGTCCGAATGGATAATGAACATAAAAAAGATATAACCAGCATCCAGAATCTTTTGGTTCCTACACCATCAGGTGAACAGATTCCGTTATCACAGCTGGCTAAAGTAGCGCTTAAAAACAGTCCGAACCAGATTCAGAGGGAAGACACCAAAAGAAGGATTATCGTAGGTTTTAACGTAAGGGGAAGAGATGTGCAGAGTATTGTGGAAGAACTTCAGCAAAAGGCAGGTAAAAACCTGAAACTGTCACCTGGCTATACCGTCTCTTATGGAGGTGCTTTTGAAAATTTAAATGAAGCCAAAGCAAGACTCGGAATAGCTGTCCCTATTTCATTAGTGATGATTTTCCTGTTGTTGTTTTTTGCTTTTGGCTCAGTAAAACACAGCCTGCTGATCTATACGGCCATCCCACTATCTGCAATAGGCGGTGTCTATTTTCTGGCGTTGAGAGGCATGCCTTTCAGCATCAGTTCAGGGGTAGGATTCATTGCATTATTCGGAGTTGCCGTACTTAATGGGATTGTTTTGATATCTGAATTTAACAGATTGAAAAACAATGGAATATCCAATACTAACAGAATTGTACTGATAGGTACGAAAATCAGACTTCGCCCGGTTTTAATGACTGCCTTTGTCGCTTCTTTAGGATTCCTTCCCATGGCGGTAAGCAACGGTGCCGGAGCAGAAGTGCAGAGACCTCTGGCTACTGTTGTGATTGGTGGTTTGATGCTTGCAACACTGTTGACCCTTTTTGTACTTCCTATTCTGTATGTTTTATTCGAAAATATAAATAAAGATAAAATGAAATTCCCTAAAAAAATTAATTATAAAAAAATGTCTGTTTTCTTACTGCTGATCGCATTCGGAAGTTTTCAGGCTCAGGAAAACATTACTTATGACCAGGCTTTGGAAAAAGCCTACCAACAGAATGGTACCCTTAAAAACTCAAAATTAGTATCAGATTATCAGGATAAACTAAGAGCCAGCTATCTGGACATTCCACAGCTGGAAGTGACAGGAGGGTTTGGACAGATTCAGGGAGAAGAAACGGACAATTCTTTCGGAATCTCTCAGAGATTCAGTTTTCCTACAGTGTATTCAAAAAGAAAACAAATGCTGGATGCGGAATGGTCTGCAGGTATCATCAATCAGAACCTGACCAAAACACAACTTACCAGAGAGGTTACAGACGTTTTCTACAGAATACTGGTACTTCAGGAAAAGAAAAAAGTATTGGAATACATCAGCCAGCTGTACAATAATTTTGCTGATAAGGCAGGATTAAGATTAAAAAAAGGGGAAGCCAATATTCTGGAGGAATCAACCGCTGAAATCCAGAAAGAACAGGTAAAAGTACAGCTGAACACTCTTGAAAATGATCTGAATATAGCAAAACTCCAGCTTCAGTTATTGCTTCAGTCTGAAACTCCTTACCAGCCAATTGCTGATCAGCCAACCATGAATATGGGTCTTCAGATTTCTGAGGAGATGGTGAAACAGCATCCTGAGCTTCAGTATCTGCAGCAACAGATCAAAGTAGGAGAGGCAGAAGTGCAGCTTGAGAAAAGCAAGCTTCTTCCGGAGCTTCTTGTAGGGTACACCAATCAGAGTATGAAAAACATCAATAATAACCGTTTCAATTCGGTTCAGGTGGGCGTAGGGATTCCGTTGTTTACAAAGGGACAAAGAGCTTTGGCAAAGGCGGCACAGGCTAAAATTGCCATTTCCGAAAATCAGTACCAGCGAAAAGAGATTGAGCTTAAGAACAGATTGAGACAACAGCTGAATAATTATATCAATCAGCAGAGAATCATTGAAAACTATCAACAAAAACAGCTTCCAAAATCCGAAACTATTTTAAAGACAGCCCAGAAACAGATGGAAGTAGGAGAAATAGATTATCTGGATTGGGTAATCTTGGTAAACCAGGCCGTAAAAACCAAGGCAGATTACATTGATCAGCTGGAAAAACTGAATCAGATCAGTGCCGAACTTAATTTCTTAATTTCAAAATAACAACGTCATGCATTTCAAGAATATATCAATATACAGCCTTGCTTTAATCCTTACTTTATCTTCATGTTCAGGAAAAAAAGAGGAAGAAAAAACGGTGTATGAAAACACAAAATTCACCAAAAGCAGTGAGAATTCGGTTCATCTTACAGAAAAACAGATGAAGTCTGTAGGGCTTACCACCACATCCATTCAGAACAGGAATATGGAAAAGCTGATACGGCTGAACGGGAAAGCAGAAATTGCTCCTTCCCACATCAGTTCAGTTTCCAGTATTATGGGGGGACACATCAAATCTATTAATGTAATCAATGGAAGCCGTTTCAGCAAAGGGCAGGTGCTTGCTGTTGTAGAAGACCCGCAGTTTATACAGCTTCAGCAAGATTATCTGGTAACAAAAGCGCAGCTTGAAGCCGCAAGATTGAATTTTAACCGCCAGAAAGACCTTAATACAAGCAAAGCCAGCAGTGATAAAACAATGCAAACCGCTCAGGCAGATTATTCTACTCTGAATGCTACTTTAAAAGGGCTTGAAGAGAAGCTGAGAATCATCGGAATCAGTGCCCAGGGTTTGCACACCGGGAATATCAGAAGCAAGATCAACATTTACGCCCCATTTACAGGTTTTGTCAGCAA
Organism: Chryseobacterium sp.; assembly: GCA_030146295.1. GTDB lineage: Bacteria > Bacteroidota > Bacteroidia > Flavobacteriales > Weeksellaceae > Chryseobacterium. The sequence continues at coordinate 6,788 of JASLCD010000343.1, read as the reverse complement.
AATACTTGTGAATAACGGACAATACATCAATCCGGCCGATACTTTGTTTGAATTGATAAATCCAACCGGATTGCTTTTGGAACTAAAAGTTTTTGAAAATGATGTGAATGATGTGAAAGCAGGTCAGGAAATTGTAGTCTACAATAATCAGAATCCGGATTTGAAATCCAACGCCAAGATTGTAAGCGTGGTTCCAAGTATCGAAAATGGGGGGTCTGCAACGGCAATTGCTAAGTTGTCTTCGGTAAATTCTGAGTTTGTAAAAGGGATGTATATCAATGCTGAAGTAGAGATCAGCAGCCGTTATACACAGGGGCTTCCTAACGAAGCGGTAGTATCTTTTGAAAATAAAAATTATATTTTTGAAGATCTTGGAAAATCTAACTATAAAATGATTCCTGTAGTAACCGGAATTTCAGATGATCAGTTTACAGAGATCCTGAAAGCTGATGTTTTAAAGGATAAGAAAATTGTGCAGAAAGGAGCTTACAGTCTTCTGATGATGCTTAAAAACAAAGCGGAATAAGCTTAATATACTACAACCGAAAAGATCAGTCAATTGACTGATCTTTTTTTATTTCTTTTTTAACGCTTCCCACTGTACACCATTTTTTCTGAAAAATGCTTCAAGATCTAACCAGTCCTGATAACTGTGCAAAAATTCTTCTCTATTGACAGGCAGATCTTTACTATGATTATATTGTTTACAGCCAAAACATAATTCAATATTTCTCCATTGTCTTTCTTTATAAATGAATATAGTATTATGGGGTTGAAAGCAAAATGCACCGTCCCAGCCTTTTACACCTTTCTGATTTTTTATCAGCTCTGTTAATTCCTGCCTGGATTCCGGACTTAGCAGCACTTTCTTTGTTATGATTTCATTATTGGGCATCCCATTTTTAAGCAAATCTCTATATAGTATTTTACTCTTTCCCGGTGTTTCGATATCCAGCCTTAAATCTTCATGACTTGTAATAAGAATACTGTCTGCATTTCTGATATGGTGGACAAGATCTTCATTAACATTTTGAGAAAATAACCTTATCGAACTTAAGAATAAACCGGCAATTGCTATTTTATATATCATCATTTTCTTCTGTATCGGTCATAAATGAATCCTACAACAGGATATAAAATCCCTGTATATTTCACCTTTTCAAAAATATATAAGCCGAATTGCCCGTCAAGTTTTTCTACTCTCATGGCTTCAAACTGGACAAGTAAATCGCTCCCAAAAACAAATAGGGCCGCCATGAAAAACAAAAGCAGAATAAATGAAAACACCTCATTTTTAATTTTTCTGAGAGAAAATAAGTATCCGACTCCTGTAATTCCCAGAACAATAAGATCCGTTACTACATGAAGTGTAATATTTGAAGAAATATTAAACAGATTATCTGTTATATCAGCTGTATGATGGGCAAGATCCATAGCTATTAAAGCACCGATCATTGTAATCATGGAAGAGAAAGCAACCAGTGCCAGTATTATTCCAATGAATAATCCTTTATTTTTTTTCATGGTATGGCTATAGTTTAGGGGATAAATATAGTAAAAAATGCATGGCAGCATTATATCATAAGGAAAATACAATCCAACACATGGATCACTGCATGATGTTTCAATCATTATAAAATCAGTTCAGAATAATGATATTTGACATGTTTTTAAGATTGCAAAGTATTATTTAATGCATAATTCATTTAAAAATAATATATTTAAGAAGTGAATAGTTTTTAAAGGATTTTTTAGATGAATAAGAAAAGAACTTTTATCGAAAATTTATGACAAAAAAACCTTTGCACAATTTCCATATTCCGGTAATGGGACTGGCTTATACGATAGACAGCCCGATCCGTGTTGCTCAATATGGAATTTCTTCTGTGATCTCCATCATTGATGATGAAATCCTGGAAAAGATGAAAAACTTTTATAACAAAAAGTTTAATCTTGACTATTTTGGAATCTCAACAAAGACAGAAGATTACAGGGCAAGAAGAGTTACTGCCTATCTGGATATGGTGGATGATATCGTGAATGAAAAATTTGAATCTTTCAAACAGGAAATCAGCAAAAACAGAGAGGCTTTGAAAGACTTCATGGCCATACTTCCGAATACATCGGATCTTAAAACAAGTCTTCAGCATCTTATCAATCAAAAAGAGAACTGGAGCACCTCTATTAAAAACTTCATTGAATCCAACTTAAAACCGGGAAGCATTGACGTCAATATCATGACGAAAGTGGATAAAGACAATTATCAGAACAACGAACAGCTTCCTGTGATGTATAATGATGCCCACGCTTCACTGCGCGGATTTGCCAAAAGTAAATTATCATCATCGATGGTTCTTTCTGCAGGAATGAATCCTCGTCTGTACAGCTATATGGAAGAGTTTGAAGACTTTTTCCCCGATCAATACGGAAACATCAAAAAGAAGATCATTCTTAAAGTAAGCGATTTCCGTTCTGCAATGATCCAGGGGAATTTTCTGGCTAAAAAAGGATTGTGGGTTTCTGAATACCGAATAGAATCCGGATTGAACTGCGGAGGGCATGCGTTTGCAACCGAAGGATTGCTTCTTGGGCCGATCATGGAAGAATTTAAGCAGAAAAAAAATGATCTGATACAGTCAGCACACACCTTAATGACAGCTGCATTGGAACAAAAAGGAAAACCTATGGTTTCTGAGCCTTTGGAAATGAGAATTACCGTTCAGGGCGGAGTAGGAACTTCTGAAGAGCATGAGTTTCTACTGGCTAATTACAATGTAGACAGTGTAGGATGGGGTTCACCGTTTTTACTGGTGCCTGAAGCCACTTCTGTAGATACAGAAACCCGGAATCTGCTTGTGAAATCAAAAGAGCAGGATTTCTATCTGAGCAATATTTCGCCTTTGGGAGTCCCTTTCAATACGGTAAAAGGAACATCCAATGAAATATTAAAATATGAAAAAGAAGCTAAAGGAAAATACGGCAGTTCCTGTCCCAAAAAGCTTCTGGCATTAAGCAAAGAATTCTCTCCGGAAGGAACCTGTACTGCTTCTAAAAAATATCAGGATATCAAACTGAAAGAATTGTATGCAGACCGGGAAACTTTAACAGAAAATGAATTCAATACAAGAAAGTCTCAGATTACTGATAAAGCCTGTCTGTGTGTAGGACTTGTGAATGCAGCATACATGGAGCAGAATCTTGAAATAAAAGGTGAAAAGCAGGGCGTTGTGATATGTCCCGGACCCAATATTGCCTTTTTTGACAGGGAAGTTTCGCTTTCGGAAATGATAAAGCATATTTATGGAAACACCAATATTCTTTCCAATATCCAACGTCCGAATATGTTTATCAACGAACTGAAAATGTATGTTGACTATCTGAGAAAGGAAATTACAGAATCATCAGTACAGATTACCCATTCCCAGACAAAAAAATGGAATGCTTTTAAGAAAAATGTACTTGAAGGAATAGAATATTATCATGATCTTTTTAAAGGATCATCATTCTTCAGCAACGGATTATCAACCATCAATCTGCAATTACAGGAATATAAACTCCAGCTTACCGCTATTGAGATTCCGCAGGTTGAAAAATAACCGTATTTTTTAATTGATAGATAATAAAAACAGCTTTCAACGCGGAGGCTGTTTTTGTTTTTTCTGTTCTGTTGAGAAACGTCTTTTCTCCTTCTAAAGATGTTACGGATAAAAATTCTTATGTCTTTGCGTTTTCAAAAAAATAATAATCAAAAAACCTGAGTAAACATCAGTATTTCCATTTATAATAACTATATCAGGAATGGCTATTTTGAATCTTCATCAGGTTTAATATTCCTTACCTTAGGGGTCACTTAGTAAAATTATTTTTATGGAAAAAAGAAAGATCAGGAACACCGATTTAACGATTGCCCCAATCAATTTCGGAGGAAATGTTTTTGGATGGACTCTGGATGAAAAACAATCTTTTGATATACTGGACCGCTTTGCAGAAGCAGGATTCAATTTTGTAGACACTGCAGATACGTATTCATGGTGGGTAAACGGGAAAGGAGGACAGTCTGAAGAGATTATCGGAAAATGGATGAAAAGCCGTTCCAACCGTAATGATATCGTTTTGGCAACAAAAGTAGGTTCCGAAACTAAAGAACATGGCTATGATATCAGCAGAAAGCACATCTTACAATCTGTAGATGAGTCGCTGCAAAGGCTTCAGACAGACCATATTGATCTCTATTACACTCATTTCGATGATAATATCACTCCGGTAGAAGAAACACTTTCTGCTTATGATGAGATTATTAAAGCGGGAAAGGTACGTTATATTGCGGCTTCCAATTTATCACCTGAGCGCCTCAAAGCATCATTTGAAGCCGCAGAAAAGAATAATCTTCCTAAATATGTTGCCTTACAGCCTCATTATAACCTTATGGAAAGGGAAAATTTTGAGGGAACTTATGCACCTCTGGCAGAGCAGTTTGATTTAAGTGTATTCCCATATTGGTCTCTGGCAGCTGGTTTCCTAACGGGTAAATACCGCGATGAAGCAGATCTTGCCAAAAGTGCGAGAGGTGAGGGGGTAAGAAAGTATTTAAACTCTAAAGGGCTTGAAGTTTTAAAAGCACTGGATCAGGTAAGTGCAAAGCATAATACCACTCAGGGTACGGTTTCATTGGCATGGCTGCTGTCCAATCCTTTGATTACAGCGCCTATTGTAAGTGCAACCAGTGCGTCACAGCTCGAAACAGTGTTCAATGCCCCAAAACTTACACTGGACAAGGAAGATATTGATCTGCTGAATAACGCAAGCAACTAATTTTTTCAACTTTCATTATAGACTAAAATTAAATCCGTTCATTACTGAACGGATTTTTTATGATGTGACAACGTTAACCAAACCGTCAAAATTCTTTGAATCTTCGCCACTGCTCCAAACGAGTGGGAATTCAGATTTTCGGTTGTTATGTTCTGTTATTAATATTAATCAGAATATTCTTTCAACAGCTGTCTGTAGCTCATTAATATTGAGGATTTTGAAATAAAGCCTATAAAATCATTATTCCCGCTTACTACCGGCAGATTCCATACACCTGTATCATCAAAAGTCTGAAGAATATCCAGAGGTTTATTTTCAGGATGAAGTATAGCAGGTGGAGCTTTCATAATCTGAATAACGAGTTGGGAAGCATCCATTTCTTTGTTAAAAAGATAAGGCCTGATATCATCCAGAGTAAGGATTCCCTTCAGCTTTCTGCTGTCATCTACAACGGCAAAAATATTTTTGTTTCCATTCTTCACCATTTCAAATAGTTCAGCAACAGAAGCATTTGCATTAATAGTCTGAGAATACTGATCGATAAAATCTTCAGTTCTCAAAGCAAAAAGAAGGTTTTTATCATGCTTATTGGTGAATATTTTCCCTTCATCTGCCAGAGATTTCAGTTCCGGCGATATCGGGGAGAACCATTTAGCAATAAGGTAAGACATTACGGATACGATCATCAGTGGGATAAACAGGTCATATCCGAAACTGGATTCAGCAATCAGAAATATGGCAGTAAGCGGGGCATACAGTACACCGCTCATTGCTCCGGCCATTCCTACCAGAACGAGATTTGTTACAGGAACATCTGTAAAACCTATATGCTGGCAAACCAAGGCAAATAAATAGCCCAACGTTCCTCCTGCAAAAAGGGACGGAGCAAAATTACCACCGTTTCCACCGCTGAATATGGTAAAAGAAGTGGCAAATGCCTTTAAAAGCAGCACCAGAATAAGAAATATAATAATCGTCCAGTCACCGATCTCAAAATACCTGAAAAAACTGTTTTCAATAATAGAGTGGGTATTCCCATTGGTAAAAGCTTTCACTGTTTCATAACCTTCTCCGAACAGAGGTGGAAAAAGCACACATAATAATGAAAGTACAGCGCCCCCAAACATTGCTTTACGCATTCTGGAAAGCTGAAGTCCTTTGATGAAATGTTCCACTTTTTGCGAAATAATCACAAAATAACGGGCATATAATCCTGTGAAAAGACCTAAGATAAGGTAATAAGGAACATTTTTATAGTTGAAAGCATCTCTTGTATAAAACCTGAAAAGAATATCTTCCTGAAGCAGGATCCTCGACAAAAGACTTCCGCAAACGGCTGCGACCACCAAAGGAATAAAATCTGTAAAAACCACTCCGGTCAACAGAATTTCAAAGGCAAACATAATCCCGGCAATAGGAGCATTGAATGCAGAGGCAATTCCCGCTGTAGCCCCTGCGGCCAGTAATAAAGTACGTTCTTTATAACTTAGTCTGTACGTCTGCGCATAATTTGAGCCAATGGCAGCTCCGGTAACAGCTATAGGACTCTCCAGTCCTGCAGAACCTCCCAATCCTACTGTCACAGCACTTTGTATCACCTGGGAATACATTTTAACCGATGCTACAATACTGGAATTCTGTGCAATTTCATAGAGAATGGCTCCGATGCCTTTACGGTCCTGTCCTTTGAACAGCGTCAGAACAATCATGGTGGTAAGAACAATTCCTAAAAAAGGAAAAACAATATAGAAGAGGATCTGATATTCAAAGTGAACTTTATTGGTAATGAAATAGTGAATATTGTGTACCAGCGTTTTCAGAATAACTCCTGCAAGGCCCGCTGTACAGCCTACCAGAATCCCGGAAAGAACAAGAAACTGATTTCGGCTCAGCCTGTTGTTCAGCCAATGCAGAATAAGCTCATAACTGCGTGCTTTTTCTAATCCGTATTTCTGGAAATCTCTTTTAAATTTAAG
>JASLCD010000337.1 GCA_030146295.1 Chryseobacterium sp. | reverse complement strand
CTTCTCCCTTTCACTTCAAGTTCAAGATTCTGCTGTGTTTTTTTCATAGCAAGATTCTGTTCCTGAAGGTTATAAAATGTTTTTACTTTAAGCAAAAGTATTTCGGGATCTACAGGTTTGGTAACATAATCTTTAGCACCGGAAGCATACCCTTGTGTTATAAATTTTTTATCTGTATTGACCGCTGATAAAAATATGATAGGTACATCTTTCGTTTTACTGTAATCTGAAAGTGTTTCGGCCACTTCAAAGCCGTCCATATCCGGCATCTGAACATCTAAAATAATTAAGGCATAGTCTTTTTTCAGTGCTTTACCAAGAGCCTCTTCACCTGAACCGGCCGTTTCGACCTGAAAATCCTTAGATTCGAGTAATTTCTGAAGTGAATATAGGTTACTTTGGTTATCATCAACAATTAAAATCATAGAAGTTAAAATCAATAATTAGTTACGGATACTTTAGCATCAAAAATACTGACAATATTTGAAAAAACAGTAATTTTTAAAGGTTTATGCATAAGGATTTCATACCACATTTTTCAAGGAAAACATCAATGACATAAGGATAGAAATTATTTAAAGTCCTAAAAAAATCTCTATAATTTCAGAAAAATCGTAATGATAAAAAAGACAATAAGTTGCATGAATATCGATGAGAAAATCCTTCACTCATTGAAAGGTGAAAATGTTATCTATAACGCTCATGAGTTTGAATGAAAAATTTTGCTATCCTGTAAAACAAAAAAAATCCTGCAATTTTTTTGAATTTGCAGGATTTATCAATCTTTTCGTACATTTTGAACATTTTATCAGTGTATCTAAATTACTAATCAATAATCCTTACGAATCAAAACATAATTCTTTATCAAGTAATTTTGGTTTGCAATAACGCAATGGGTAAAGATTATCTTTGACTCTAGTCCAGCAAAACATAAAATAATAGCTAGACAACCCATTATCAAAAACCTCAAAATATACTTTTTTTTCTGTCTGATGATTTTCAGCTCATAATAAAAAAAGAAAGCGCACACGATAATTGCCGTTAGTACTTTAAAATAAACAGGGCAAATTAGCGGCCTTGCTTGTTATAACAATTCAAAAAGTTTTATTTTCGACTAGTTTACACCCTTTCTTACATTCAGTTGAACAGGCAAAAACTTTTATTTCCTAGTTTTCAAATAAAGACCACAAAGAAAATCACTTGTATAGATAGTACCTTCTGTAAGGGGTTTAACATCAACATTATCTACTTTAAATCCAAATTTTTGAAAATCTTCATCATTAAAATATGCGTCTACAGGGTGGATTTTAAATGAATAACTGTCCCCTACTTTTATTTTAGCATTTGTATTAAACTTATTTTTACATTTTTTTTCAGTAACTATTAACTCCTTAATTCTATTATTTTGAATTTGTATTAAATACCAATTTTTAGTACTATCAATTTTAATAATTCTAAATTGGCTAATCTCACCTTCATCTTTATTTGTCTGATATTTTATTCCAGAACAGCTGATTATTAAGGCAGTAATCATGTATAGCATTGATATTTTCATTATCTTCTTATTTGAAATGTTTTTAATGGTTGAGTAATTTTTACTCCGTTGACTTCCTTAACCATGGTTCTTCTAATTGTTCGAGTCCCATCAGGAGCTTTAGGTGATATTTCATTATCAAACTTAAGCGGATAATTTATTCTTGGATCAAGATTATTGGCATTTTCATGTGCATTTAAATACCACTCTAAGCCAAGACTTCTATCTCTCTCCCCCACAATATTAATTGCACCATTATAAGCTTCTAGAATTTCATGCATTCATCTGATGTTGGACTTACAAATATAGATTTGGCCTCTTCTGCGATTTCAATCGTTTTTTTAAATTTCGTATTACAAGAATAACAGAAAGGAACAAAATTATACAAACTTAAGCCAAGTAAATTGTATTTATCCTTATGATAGTAATGCTCCAGTGTAAAATGATTGTGACTGTCCTGATAATTGAAATTTCGTAACCGTTTTTTAATATTTCTCCTATAGGCCAGTACTTGCAAAAGTCCTTCGTGCTTTGTGAGTATTTAAATTTGTAGAAATTTCACAAATAACTGCAATTTCTTTCAAATACTCATTCATTTTTTGATTTGACCTAACAGGCAGCACCGACCTTCGTTGCATACAAATTGGATGACATTTATATTTACTCATTATTTCGACGGCTTTAGGTAGCAATGGAATATCTGTTTGTGATTTAGATTTTTGTCTGCTACTCATAATCCATAGTCGCTGATGTTAAAATAATGATTGAGCAATTGGAATTTATGTATCCAGATATAGTTGTAATGTCTAATGATTGGCATAATAACAAACTAAACAGACCTGAACAAAGGCTTTAAAAATTAAGTTTTGAAGATTAACCCCGTACCATCTTAGGGTGGCACTTAAAACAAGAATTATGGAAAATAATAAAAAACAATGTCCTAAATTTCCTCATTTTGGAGCTTCTTATCCGGATGCAACTTGCATTAATGGCTATCTGTGGGATTTAGATAAAGAGTCTATAACAGACGATAGCAATATTGTATTACTTTAATTATGGAAACCCACAATAGAAAAACCCCTCAATATGAGGGATCATTTTATAAATCTGGACAAGCCATTTCATTATCGTGAGGAATGCAAACTTTATCATTCCATGGTACTGGGCAATCATGCCATCCTGGAGGGCATCCTCTTTGACCAGTAATACTTTTTAATTTCTCCTTAGAGATTCTCTTTAAGTTTTTCATTGTATTAGTTTTAATTGTTAACGCTCAAATATAAC
>JASLCD010000335.1 GCA_030146295.1 Chryseobacterium sp. | reverse complement strand
CAGAATCCGGGCTCCAGATAAAATCTTCAGCACCCCCGAAAGGTCTCTGAGGTGAATCCCATGTTTTACCTTCCAAAAGGTCTTTAGCTGATTCTGCTTTCTCAGAAGTACTCACTACAAATACATGGTTGTATTTTCCTTCATTGAAATAATCCCAGTGTCTGTGGTTCAGATCTGTATATACCTGAGCGGTAGTTTTAGGAGTGTCACTGAATTTATCTTTACCCATTACTTTTTCTACCAATACCTGTTTGCTGAAAGCTATTTTCTTCCCATCAGGAGAAATTACAACATTATCAGCTTCACCGATGGTATAAAATTCTGTCCAGGTTTTTCCTGCATCTTTAGAAAGATAGATTTTGTCTCCTTCCTGAGCATAGATTCCGTTTTTATCCCATTGAATAAGGGCTTTTTTTCCGAAATCAATTTTGGAAGACTGATTATTAAGAACATTCAGAAAATAGTTCTCATTTTTTGTTTTTTCTGTTTTCAGATCAACCTGTCCTACTTTATAGATAAGGGAACCCTGATCCGGTGAAACAGCCTGTACTCCAACTTTTTTCAAAGTCCAAAGAATTTCAGGTGTCATTACTTGTTGTGCATTCATTAAAAGCGGAGCTGCTAAGGCCAGCAGACTGTACTTAAGTTTCATATGTTGATATTCATTTTTTAACGGATGCAGGAAATCCTGTTGATTTCGTACCATCCTTTTATTAAACCCAAAGATTGCCAAAGTTAATATTTAAAATAAAAATGGACGAAAGAATTAACATTTAAGTTTTCTAAAGTTTAAACTAAGTTATTTCTTACTACCTAAATTTTATTAGTTTTACAAAAACTAAACTAATACCCATTTTACATGAAAAAATTTCTAGTTTTTTCTTCATTTTTTGCGTCTTCATTCCTTTTTTCGCAGTTAACGATGAGTCCTTTTGCGAGTCATTATGATAATCCTTATCAGGCCACTATTTCCGGAACCGGAACGATTTACTACACAACAGATGGAAGCACTCCGACACTCAGTTCAAGTTCAGCTGCCAGCAGTGTACAAATTCTTATTGATCAGAATAAAGAGATCAAAGCATTCCTCGTTAACGGACAGGGAACTGCTTCTGCTGTCATCAGTAAAAAATATTATACGGGAACGATCCCTTCTGCTGTTATTTATTTTAAAGCTCCTTCTCCATGGACGGGAGGAAGCTGTGTAATGATTGATATGGTTAATCCTAATGCAGTCAACGGATTTGCTATGGATACATTCTGGCCCGGAGTAACGATGCAGCCTGCAGGCTGCGAATCATGGTACAAGGCTACCAGACAGTTTGAAAATGCCAATCTGCGTTTTAATAACTGTACTCTTTTTGAAAATATTCCTCAGACCATCAGTACCAGCCTGATTCCGGCGGGCAGCACGATATACTATGATTTTACCGATGGAGTTATCACAACTCCGCCTTCGTGTTTATTTTTGGCAAGCCAGGAAACGCCGTCAAGAAATAAAAATGTTTTGGTCAAGGTATATCCGAATCCTGTTTCAGAGATTTTAAAGGTAAATACTGATCTGCATTTCCAAGAATATGAAATTATAGATGATAATGGAAGAATTATTTCAAAGAATCATTTTACCAAAGAAATTACAATCAGCCATCTTATTTCGGGAAATTATTTTCTAAGAATGAAAGACCGGCAAGGTGATTGGGTTGTAGTAAAATTCATTAAGAAATAAAAAAATCCGCTCTGAAACAGAGCGGATTGTTATTTGAATGTTTATCATTGATTAATCTCCATCTGAGAACATTGAGTTCGCTAATGAGGTAACAACTGACAATAATATACTGAATATAAATGCCCACCAGAAACCATCTACCACCATGCTGTCTATAAAATAATCAGCAATCAGGATAATCCCGGCATTGATCACCAAAGCGAAGAATCCTAAGGTAAGGATCGTTAATGGAAGCCCAAACAGGCTTAAGACCGGTTTTACAAATATGTTGAGAACCCCAAGTACAATGGCGAAGATGATAGCTGAAGAAAATCCTTCAAAATGTACTCCCGGTAAAATTTTGGTTAAAAGATAAGCAACAATTGCTGTAACAAATAGTCGGATAATTAAGTTCATTGGGATATTTTTTAATGTTTATGGGGTGTGTGGAGCAAAAGCCATTCCATTTCAGAATAAAAAACTCTGTAAAACCCTTTATTTAAGGAATATTTTGATCAATATTTCCTTTTACCTGTTATTTTATTTTCATCATGGTTACTAAAGAAGTGGCCACATGGCTTTGTGAATCAGAACCTTCATTCTGAACATAGATTTCTGTTCTCACCACAATAATTTTTCCGCCACCCTTGATCACATAGGATTTTGAAACCAATGCATCTCCCATAGCAGGACGAAGGTAATTCACCTTCAATTCAACGGTTACTACATAACAGTCTTCTGCGTAATGGCTCACCGCTGCATATCCTGAAGAAACATCCACCAAAGAAGCAATCATTGCCCCATTGAACATTCCTGCTTTTCGGGTCATCATTTCCATTTTAGGAATCTTCATGGATATAAAATCGGTTTCTACTTCCAACAGTTCTGCCTGATAGAATTGTAAAGTTTCCGAACGGTTGAAGCTGTCTGTGATGAGTTTCTTTTTTTCTGGTGTCATGAATTTTATTTTAAACAAAGGTAAGCGCTACGATCTTTCTGATCTTCATTATCTTTAAAATTTTCATTAAAAAAACCGTCTCACCATAGTGAAACGGCTTCTTTTTAGAGTTTTTAAACCCTACACAACAAACGATAACTTTTCGGATGAATCTGACAATTTCAGGTGATGATCTTCTTTGATCATATCCGCTGCTTTTTCTCCAATCATAATGGTAGGTGCATTGGTATTCCCGGAAACCACATCCGGCATAATGGAAGCATCTGCTACCCTTAGTCCGCTGATACCATATACTTTCAGCCTAGGATCTACCACAGAATGGCTGTCTATTCCCATTTTGCAGGTTCCTGTCATATGATGATAAGTGGAACAAGACTTTTTAATATAGTCAATCACTTCTTCTTTCGTTTTTCCTTCTCCGGGATAAATTTCACCGTCATTCCATTCTTTCATAGCTTCCGTTTTCCCCATTTTACGACATATTTCAACACATTGATAAAGGGCTTCAAGATCAGATTCCTCGGAAAGATACATCGGATTGATTTCCGGTAGGGATGCCGGATCAGATGAGGTCAGTTTAATATATCCTTTGCTGGCGGGTCTGATAAATCCTGCACAGAATGTAAAAGCATTCTCCGGTCCCGTAAATCCCGGACTGTAATATGGAAGTCCCATGAATAAAGGCTGCAGGTCCGGGAAAGCCATTTCTTCTTTACTTTTCCAGAATAGCTGGGCTTCCAGTAAATTGGCTTCCGGGGCAGGAATTTCTTTCTTAGCTTTAAAAATAACACTTGTCAGAAGGTGATCCTGAAGGTTCTTTCCTACTCCTTTCAAATCTTTTATCACCGGAATTCCTAGTGATTCCAGTTCATTTTTATCTCCAATTCCTGAAAGCATAAGGAGTTTGGCAGATTCTATGGTTCCGCATGATACGATAACTTCTTTTTCGGCTTTTGCTTCTACCAGAGTCCCGTTTTTCATATACTGAACTCCAATACACCGATTGTCTTCAAAAATTAATTTCTGAGCTAAAGCTTCGGTATGAATATGCAGATTAGATCTTGATTTCACAGGATCTAAAAAAGCTTTTGCCGTAGAGCACCTTTTACCGTCTTTTCCCACACTCAGGTGATTAAGGCCTGCTCCCCAGATCTCCTTATTAAAGTCATCTGTCAGAGGATATCCCAGCTCTTTACAAGCTTCAACAGCACTTATTGAAATGGCATTCGGGCGTTTGATACGGCTTACAAAAAGTGGTCCCTCACCACCATGAATATTGTCTTCTCCTTCTTCATGTGTCTCTGATTTTTTAAAGTAAGGAAGAACACTTTCCCAATCCCAGCCAACACATCCTTTATACGCCCAATGGTCATAGTCCTGCTGATGCCCCCGGATATAGATCATTCCGTTAATAGAACTGGAACCTCCTAATGTCTTACCCCGAGGCCAGTATCTTGTATTTCCTCCTGCATATTCCTGCTCAACGGTATGATATGCCCAGTCTCTTTCGGTATTCCATATAGCGGGCCAGCCTGCCTGTGCTTCTACTTCGGTTACTTTATCATCGGGTCCTGCTTCCAGCAGGAGTACATTTATCTTTTCGTTTTCACTTAATCTATTAGCTATTACAGCTCCTGCCGAACCGGATCCGACAACTATAAAATCGTATTTCATGCGTTCTAATTTGATTTTTATTTTTTGATGCTGATTACTTTAGGAACGGTCACTGCTTTTAATCCTTCAATTCCGAATTCCACTCCGTAGCCGGATTGTTTTGCTCCTCCGAATGGTACAAAAGGATGAATAGCTCCATGCTGGTTGATCCAGACTGTTCCTGCTTCCAATTGTGAGGCTACTTTTTGTGCTTCCTCAAGATTATCACTCCATACAGAAGCACCCAGCCCATTTTCAGAATCATTGGCTTTGGCAATGGCTTCTTCCAGTGTCTTGTATGTAATGATGGGTAACACAGGCCCAAATTGTTCTTCATCTACAATGCGGTCTCCGTTATCTACATTTCCAACAAGTGTTACGGGAATGAAATATCCTTCCAGATCAGGTTGCTGTCCTTTGAAAACAAAGTCTGCCCCGATTTTTTCGGAATCATGAATCAGATCCTGAATTTTGTCGTATTGCATTTTATTCTGAATCGGTCCCAAAACGCTGGCTTCATCAGCTCCATTCCCCATCGGGATATGGGAAGAATAGTCTGCCAAAGCCTTAACGACGTTTTCATAATCGTTTTCATGAACATAGAGCCTCTTTAGGCAGGCACAGGTTTGTCCCATATTCAGGAAAGCTCCCCAAAAAATTCCATCAATATGTTTGCTCACATCAATCCCCGGTACAATAATCCCGGCATCATTTCCACCACATTCCAGCGTTAAGCGGGCCATATTTTTTGCAGAAGCTTCAATCACTTTTTTTCCTGTAGCAATAGATCCTGTAAACATTATTTTTCCTATTTCAGGATGTGCTGTAAGATATCCTCCTACTTCCCCTCTTCCGGTAACGACCTGTAAAATATCTTCAGGGAGCACACTATTGATTACTTTGATCATTTCCATGCTGCAGTACGTTGTATATTCCGAAGGTTTGATGATGACTGCATTTCCCATCCTCAATGAAGGGATAATCTGCCAGATGGCAATCATCAGAGGCCAGTTCCATGGAGCAATGGCTGCCACCACTCCAATGGGGTTTCTGTATAAAACATCTTTTCGGGTATCGTCTTCAAACACAATTTCCTCAGGTAAATCCAGTGATGCGGGAACCTGGGTCCAGCCCACGCAAGCCTGCATTTCGAAATGAGCTCCAGGACCATTCAATGGTTTTCCCTGCTCTCGGGTGATCCACTCTGCAAGGTGTTTTGAATTTTGCTGTAAAGCTTCCGCTACTTTTAATAAAATCTCTTTTCTTTCTGCATCCGGTCTTGCTGACCATAGTTTCTGGGCTTTTTTTGCTTTCTCAATTTTATCATCAATCTCCTCACGAGAAGTATTGGTTACTTCACCTATAACCTCTAAGGTAGAAGGATTTAGAGATAAAAATGCGGTATCCGGAATATGGGTTTCTTTGGCTACTGATGTATTTTCCATTGTTTTAAATTATTTTGTATTTTACGTAGTTCGAAAATGGCAATAACATGATATAAATCATTTACTTATTCTCTATTTTTTTTAACCTAAACTCTACCTATCATGGAAAAGATCGAAGAAAGAACTGTTTTCAGCATTCCTTTTGGTGAACTGAATGTGTTTGAAACAAATGTAGTTTGTCATGATTTTCCTTTCTTTTTTGAGAAACCGGTCATTACGCTTATGCTGAGTGGCAATAAGGTCATCCGCAGTGAGGATGAAACTTTTGAGTTTAATGAAAGAAGTGTATTTATCCCGCCTTGTAATAAAGAACTGAGTATAGACATTCACCCGGCTTTCAAAGAACCCACGAAATGTCTGGTATTGAATATAGAACAGGAATATATTGATCATGTATTTTCAGAGGTGATCGAAAACTGGCATCCTGACTGGGACAGAACAGGGATTATGATGAAAGAAAATGCTGTGAAAAAGTTTGTAAGTTCAGATGAATCTTTATGGAGAAGTCTCACTAATCTTTACAACCGAAGAATAGACGAAAACCTTCCCCGTACTTCAGACTTTCTTTTAAGCCTGAGCCTTAAGGAACTGATCTATGAGCTGATGAAAACCAATGCAAAACATATCCTGCTGTATTCTGACAAAGCTCAAAATATGCAAAACGGGCTTCAGGAGGTCGTTTATTTTATCAAACAAAATTACAGAGAACCGATTACGATAAAGAAACTGGCTATGGTTGCCGGAATGAGTGAGGCCAATCTGTTCAAAAAGTTTAAACATTCATTTAACTGTACACCGGTAGAATATATTATCCAGCTGAGAAAAGAACATGCCAAACAGCTTCTGATCAGTAGCCCAGAAATTGGAATTAAAAACATCTGTTTTGAATCAGGTTTCAATACATTGGAGTATTTTTACAGAAAATTCACTCAGATCACTGGAAAGTCTCCGAAGAAATTTAAAATAAACTAGCTGGTTTCGCTGAATACAGAAAGAGAGAAGCTGGAGATCATTGTCAGGTTTTCCGGAAGTTGCCATCATTAATACCAAAGTAATCATCTTATGTATAAAAAAACGTTGATCGTTTTAAACCTTCTCTTCTGCTGTATTTTTCATGCGCAGACCCTGCATTTATATGGCGGTGCGGATCAGAACCAATATCTGGGATGCTTAAACTGTGATGATTTTGATAAAAATTCAATATGGAATAAGTTTAGTGATTACGGAAATGTTTTCAGTTCAAAATCAATCTGGAATTCGAATGGAAACTATGGAAGTACTTACAGCACCTATTCTCCGTGGAGTACTTACGGATCTTATCCCCCTGCAATCGTTGATCAGGATGGAAATTTCTTTGGTTTTCTTACAGTGAATCCTTATCAATCTGATAGGTCAGAACTGGAACTGGCATCAATTTTATGCAAGCATCATGAGGAGATCAAAAATGATGTTGGCGGATGGTATGAGAAATTGTTCCGGTAAACCACCCCCGTAAAAATTGTTTGAATTTTACCACTTCTCCGGAGAAGGGAGATTCACGTCTTCATCTGAAATATTTTTATCAGAATAATAGGTATGAAAAGTATAGGTCTGGATTCCTACGAAATGACAAACTGTAGAGATACGCGAAGTAATATACTTTCTATTCAGGAGTTTCAATATGGGCAAAAGACAGGCGAAAACTAAAGTGTAAGTACTTTATAAGCTGTTATTTTTAAGATACAAAGATGATTTCTTCGATAAAATGGGAATATTACTTTGCATTTTACAGAAAAAAACATTTAACTTTCCTATAATTCATTTCAAAAACGAAACCCATCTCTTATGCTGAATGATTACAAAAAATACGAACTGTTTGGAAAGACTCTGATACAGAAGATTGATATGACGGGATCATTCAGATATGATTTTCCGGTTTCGGAGCAGGCTTGTTTTCTGTATGTGATCAAAGGAGGGTTTCAATATAAGACGGATGAAAAGGAATTTGATGTGCCTGCCAACTATTCCCTGTTTCTGAATTGCATCAGTTCCGGAAAGCAAATTCAAAATTCGGATGTAAAGAATAACTGCCAGGTCGTCATCGTTACCTTCTATCCTGAGATCCTGAGAAAAATTTATGACAGGGAGTTACCTTCCTTGCTGCAAAGGCCTGCCAATGTGGTTTCGCTTCAATCCAGCGAGAAAATAAATAATGATTTTCTGATTCAAAAATATGTAGAAGGATTGCTATTTTATTTTGAAAATCCTTCGCTCATTAATGAAGATATTTTAATTCTTAAACTGAAAGAGATAATGTTACTGCTGGCTCAATCACAGAATGCGAAAACAATTCAGTTGATATTGTCACAACTTTTCTCTCCAACTACTTATACTTTTAAGCAAATCATTGAAGCGAACTTATTTTCACAACTCACCATTGAACAGCTGGCAGAGCGAAGCAATCTGAGTATATCATCCTTCAAGAGAGAGTTCGCAAAACTTTATAATGACACTCCAGCCAACTTTATAAGAAACAAAAAACTGGAGAAAGCTGCCGAATTACTTTTAATATCTGATGAACGCATTACTGATATTGCATTTGAATGCGGATTTAATGATCTGGCAACTTTCACAAAAAATTTCAACGAAAAATATCATGTTTCCCCGTCCGGTTATCGTCAGGAACGAAAAGAAAAATAACTAAAAACACCTTTATCGAATTATATGACATTTCTGCTTAAAATCAGAAATGTTTTTTTGGACGAAATTCTCAAATACTTGAACGAAATCCCAAAATCATTTCTGGGTTTCTATCGCAAATTTGTACCATCAGTTTAAGGAGCAGAAAGATCCCTCCACATGAAAACTGAATGAGTATACATTTAAAATAATATCAATATGAATCTATCAAGTTTAGGAATTTTCCACACCATTATTGGGATAGCAGCCCTTGTTGGGGCCGTTACAGGGTTTATCAAATATGGTAAAATCAATCTGGCACATCTCTCAGGAAAAATCTATTTTTATGCGACTGCAGTTACTTCACTTACAGCATTGGGCATCTCAAAAAACGGAGGTTTCAATGCAGGGCATGTCTTCTCGTTATTTATCATCGTTTTAATCTCCGTTGCCTATTTTCTTTTTTCAGGTAAAAAAGATAGCAGGAAAGCCAGATATTTTGAGAATTTCCTGTTGTCATTCAGCTTTTTCCTGTCTCTCGTTCCTACGGTTAATGAAACATTTACTAGAATTCCCATCGGGCATCCTTTGGCTAAAGATATCAAAGATCCGATCATTGGCCAGACTCTTCTTGTTCTTTTCCTGCTTTTTATCGCCGGATCTGTTTTTCAGTTTATGAAGCAGAAAAAAGAGAATGTTGAAATTTTACGATGATAGGGTATTCAAGAAACTGTAAAACCACCCCGTCAAAAATTCTTTGAATTTTTGCCACCCCTCCGGAGGAGGGGAATTTTTACGTCTTCAATTGGAGTATTTGTATACAACATAACGAGTGTGATTGTATAGAAAAGGTTAAGGCGGGATTCTTTCAGAATGACAAATATAACACGTAGTTTATTCGTACACTTTGTCATTCCGTAGGAATCTCTGTATAATTTGGTTGGAAAACGCAAAGACGCTATTTTTGTCCTAAGCTTTATGTTGTAAGGCGCTAGGATTTTATCTTCGATAAAATGGTTATTGTAACACAATAGTCAAAAAATGTAAGACTGGATTCCTACGGAATGACAAATACTACCTTTACTCTATTCGGTTAGCTTGTCATTCCCAATAAAAGTAGCGTATACAAAAAACTATCGCGTTTGACTGGCAGTCAAAAGGCTATGGGTTCGAATCCCGTATTCTCCACTAAACGGTAATATTTAATTTATTTATTACAGATTTTCATCCTCTCACAGATTGAGCGGATTGGACAGATGTTTAGATTAAACTCAAAATCAGCTCAATTGTATCTGGAAATCATCACTTAAAGTCAAAATACCTTCTGTGATCGCTTCCGGGTGAGTAGAGAAACCTTTTAATTTTGAGGTTTTTCCTTTTAATACCAGGTCTAAAAGCTGTTTATCCGATAATTTTTTACCGAAAATTTCGAACGTAATTTTAAAGCCGCAGTTTTTGAAATCGGAACATCCTACTGCTGTTTTTCCTTTGATAAGGTTGTGCTCTTTACATTTCGGGCACTTTGTTTCTTCCCAGGACTGAAGTTCTTTTTTCTGTGCAGGTTCTCTTTTTTTCTTCTCCTTTAATTCTTCTTTTTCTTCTTCCTGCAGGGTGATCACTTTTCCTTTTCCGTACACCACTTTCTCAGTAAGTTCGGTCACCATCTGAATCAGCTCTTCTTTGAAAAGATTGGCTTCATACTCTCCTTTTTCAATTTTACGAAGTTTGGATTCCCATTCTCCGGTTAATTCCGGGCTTTTTAACAACTCATCTTCGATGGTATCAATCAGCTGGATTCCGGTTTGGGTAGCGATTAGATTTTTTCTTTTCTTCTCAATGTATTTTCTTTTGAAAAGGGTTTCGATGATATTGGCACGGGTAGATGGTCTTCCGATACCATTATTTTTCAGCATTTCACGCAATTCTTCATCTTCTACCTGTTTTCCGGCTGTTTCCATGGCTCTCAGCAATGTTGCTTCCGTATAAGGTTTCGGAGGTGTCGTTTTCCCCTGATGAATCTTTGGATCGTGGGGGCCGGTTTCTCCTACAATAAATTCAGGAATGGTCTGTTCTTCTTCTTTTTCCTTGTCCTTATCTGTGGTTTCTTCTTTGGGCTCTTTGGCATAAACGGCTCTCCATCCTGCTTCAAGAACCTGTCTTCCGCTGGTTTTGAAAGGAATGGTTCCTACTTTTCCTTCTACCAGTGTATTGGAAATTTTACATTCCGGATAGAATACAGCAATGAAGCGCTTTGCAATCAGATCATAAATCAGTTTTTCTTCCCTGCTCAGATTCTGGGAAGGTGGAATTTCTGTAGGAATGATGGCATGGTGATCGGTTACTTTCGTATCGTCGAAAACGGCTTTTGATTTTGGAATCGGAGCTTCCAGCAACGGAGCGATCAGATCCTGATAAGGATACATTTTCTGAAGGATTCCTGCAATTTTCGGATATAAACTGTCTGATAAGTAGGTGGTATCAACACGAGGATAGGTTACGTGTTTCTTTTCATAAAGACTTTGCACATAATTCAACGTATTTTCTGCTGAATAACCGTATTTTTTGTTGGCTTCCACCTGAAGTCCGGTCAAATCGAAAAGTCGTGGATTCTTTTCTTTTCCTTCTTTAATTTCGAAAGAAACAATTTCAAATGGATTTACTTTAAGGTATTCCAATCCTTTTTCTGCACGCTCCAATGTTTTTAAACGATCGATCGCTGCATTGAAAATCACGTCACGGTATTTGGTTTTGAGTTCCCAATATTCTTCTGTGGTAAAGGCATCAATTTCTTTCTGACGCTGAACCAGCATGGCCAATGTAGGCGTCTGCACCCTTCCGATAGAAAGAACGGCTTTATTGCCACCGAATTTCTTGGTAAAAAGCCTCGTAGCATTGATTCCTAACAGCCAATCACCTATGGCTCTGGCATTTCCCGCCAGATACAGGTTTTTATAATCTTCTGCAGGCTTTAAGCTCGCAAAACCTTCTTTAATAGCATCTTCCGTCAATGAAGAAATCCATAAACGCTGGATGGGTTTGTTGCATTTTGCTTTCTGCAATACCCAACGCTGAATGAGTTCTCCCTCCTGCCCGGCATCCCCGCAGTTAATGACCTCATCACATTCTTCTACTAATTTCTCGATTACTTTAAACTGATTTTCAACACCTTTATTCGGGATCAGCTTGATTCCAAAACTGTTAGGAATAATGGGTAATGAAAAAAGGTTCCAGGATTTGAACTGAGGACCGTAGTCATGGGGTTCTTTCAGGGTACAAAGGTGTCCGAACGTCCATGTTACGCAATAACCGTTTCCTTCCATATAGCCTTGTTTAGGCGTGGTAGCGCCCAATACTTTGGCGATATCTCTGGCAACACTGGGTTTCTCGGCAATACATAATTTCATGAACTCGGATTTATTGAAGGAGTGCAAAAATCGGGATTTTTTTTGACTTTTCAAATTTAGTTGATTGTTGAAGGATTAGATTTGAAAAAGAGGAAATTACGTTTTATAATCTAAAGATGTAAAGTCTGACAATATATTTTATCAATTTATTTAAACGCAAAGGCTATTGGATTCTATTGTTTTATGCTAGAGAGCAAGGAAAGTGTGACTAAGTCACTGATGAAGCGAAAGGATAATCTATAAGTTTAGAAAAAATTATTAAAATTTTGGGCTTGAATAAATTGATCATATTTTTTATACAAAAAGCCCCCTTATAAAAAGGAGGCCGGATCAACAATGTAATGAAACTAGGTTCATTATTTCTTTTGAGCTTCTGAAATGGCAGTGGCAATTCCTCCGCCTGCGGTTTCAAAAAAGGCAGGACCAGCCAGAAGGTATACTTTTTCTAATTTTTTTGTGGTAGATAGTTTGTGTTCTTTCAGGTAATTTTCAGAACGGTTGGCATGTACAATTCCTCTTACTACATTTCCGGCTACCAAAGCAGTTGGAGAATCTATTCCTGCATCTTTCAGGTCGCTGGCGAAGGCAAAATTCGTAACGCCTAATCTCATGGCTTCACGGGCTGCCACTTCTCCCACAGAAGTCATTAAATCGGGTGTAAATTTATTACGGTCACCCAAACCGATCAGTAATAATTTCTTTGCGGACATCGATCCTGCAGGAGGTGTGATCAAAATAGTTTCCAAAGAATGTCCCTGAAACTGCCCTGTTTTTCTAAGGTTGGTCAGTTCTCCTTTTAAAGCCTCATCCAGGTGAACCAATCCGTTCAATTTAGCGGGTAATGCCTGAGCACTGAAGATGTCTCCTTCTGTATATTCGAAAACACAGGCTACCTGAAGCTGGGCATCAGCAGACGATGGCCCCTGTACCAATCCTATCATGGAAATTCCGTCTACGGTTCCCCATGTTTTGGAGGTTCCGATGGCTGTTGTTTTTGCAGGAGCTGTGGTGGTTGTCTGTGCAAAGCTTAATGTAGATAATGCTAAAGCTGCAATTACCAGTGATTGTTTTAGTGTATTTTTCATGTGATTTATTTTTTGTTGTTTGTTACGAGTTTTGGGGTTCGGGTTGCGGGTTATTTTTATTGCGGGTTGTAAGTTTTGTTTGTTGGATAACGCAAGGGCGCTAAGTTTTTTTAAGGTTTCTGTTTTTTAAGGCGCAAGTCGCTTCGCTCCGGCTATTTTTATTTCTTTTTCAAAGGTAGTTTCTGTTATGGAGAGGTGCATTGATGTGGGGTAATTGTTCAATTTATTTTCAAATTATTTCATTTTCAAATTTTCAAATTCCCCATGTGTTTTTAAAATTTAAATACAATTCTGGAATTGATGAAAAATCCGTCTTTGTGGTTGTCGATTACATCGTTGATAAAGGCTCCGGTATTGAAATATTGTATTCCTGTGTTAAAGGTTAAAAATGGATTGATCTTATAATTGAAACTTCCTAAAAATGCGGTTCCGATGTATCTCTTTTTTGAGTTGGATGACGGCAGGTTCAATGTTCCACTTGGTCTGTAAATTCCGTCCTGGGTAGAATATCTCCAATTGAAAACTACGTCTGCCTGTACTGTTATTTTTTTACCTAAATCAATCGTTGCATAGGGATGAATATCAATTAAGTTCACCGGACCGATCTGAGGATTAAATCCAAAATAGCCTCCTTTCGGGTACAGAGGATTGAATGTTCCCAATGTTCCGTCTCCTTTATTGCTGTCTCCTGAGATATAATCGTTTCTAAGGTTGATGGTCGGTTTTCCTTTTACATTTTCAAACATATATCCGATGTCTGCAGAAGCCGTCCATGCGCTGATATTTCCTTTATTAAAGTTACCAAACTGATAGGCTGCTTCAAAATTGTAAATAAAACCTCCTCCATATTTCCAGAACCGCCCGCCAAAAGTGTGTCTGTTCTCATCGGAAAGTCCGTCTTCAAAGCGTACATCTTTTCTGTGAATTCCCAAATAATACAGCTCCAGATTTCCGCTTTTGGGAATAATCCATGTGTTGTAACTTCCCCAAAGATTGATTGATTTTGAAGACTTGTTATCAAAGGCTCCCGGGCTTATTTCACTGGCGGCCATCATAAAGGCATCGGATCTGAAATTTCCTCTTTTGTACATGAATTTTAATCCGTCAAAATAGAGTCTTAAATTCGGACCTTCCCTTACTGAGATCAATCTTCCGCTTCCATAATCCAGTTCCTGTCTTCCGGCACGTACTGTCAGTTTTTCTTTTTCATTTTTCAGGATATCTACATCAATGAAGAGGTTCTGGATATTCAAATGGTCTTCATCAATAGGTCTTGGCCCGTTCTTTCTTCCGTTTTCCCAGGCACTTCTCACCTGTCCGAAAATTCTTACTCTTGATCCCAAATGCAGATCTGCATGTACATTGTATCTTTGGATCAGAAAAGGATTGCTTCCAATATCCATTCTTCCCCAATCTTCATTATTAAAATCCACAAATTCCAGCCTTGCTTCTCCTCCCAATGAAAGATAGTTATTATTCTTTTCTGCAAGCGGCATGTATTTTACGGAGTTGTAAAAAGTTTTTGCAGAGTCTTTATAGGAAGCATAATCTTCATCAAACCTCATCAGTTTGAACTGAGCAGAAATTTGAACCGGAAGAAAAACCTGCACCAACAGTACAATAGCAATCAGCTTTTTCATAATGATTTCTTTGTTAAAAAATGATCAACCGAATATCTGCCAGCCCCCATACACAGTAAAAACAAATAGCATAAACTGTACATAAAAGGAGTATCTTTCACCAGTAATGCATCATTCCAATGAAGGATAAAATATCCTGTGAGTGTCACTGCCAAAATGGGCAATACGGCTATTCTTGTGAAAAGTCCAAAGATCACAAACACTGGAAAGACCAGATTGGCAGCATCTGCAAACAGACTGTTGAACGCTTCAGGAAGATGCAGAGGGTTCGGAACCTGTTCTGCTTCTGAAACTCCTACTCCTATTTTTTTTAACCCATGAGCCACGATCAATTCTACAGACAGTAATACTCTGAAAACTAAAAGCGCAATGTCTGTTAATTTCCCTCCCGGATTAGTATTGGTGATGATATGGATTAATTTTTTCATGATTGGAATGAATTTTAGCTATGAATTAAATTGATTGTCGTGATTGTATTAATGCTGGGTTGACCACCCCGTCAAAAATTTTTTGAATTTTTGCCACCCCTCCAAGGGAGGGGAATTTTTACTCCTTCGGTTGTAATATTTGTCTGTGTATTAAAGGTTCTAATAAGCTACCCATTATTTTGTCTGATAGCCTCCGTAATATTTTACAGGTGACCAGTCCGGAATTACAGGAAGCGGTGCGGGTGTAGCAGTTTTATATGTTTCATCTCCATACACTACTTTCCCGTCTACGATAGTCAGTTTTGAGGTGATGTTTTTGATTTCTTCATCATTGACTGTGAAATAATCTTTGTCCAGAATGGTAAGGTCAGCAAAATATCCTTTCTGTATTTTCCCTTTCTGATAGTCTTTGATGAGTTCATATCCGCCATAAGTAGAAAGCGACAAAGCTGTTTTTCTATCCAGAGTATTTTCTTTACCCATTACCTGATTTCCTCCTATGGTTTTCCCTGTAGTGATCCAGTATAAAGCCACCCATGGGTTGTAACTTGCTACTCTGGTTCCGTCTGTTCCCAATCCTACGGGAATTCCCATTTCAAGCATTTTTTTTACCGGAGGCGAAGCCAACGCAGGTTTTTTACCATATCTGTGGATGAAACTTTCTCCCTGATACGCCATTCTGTGCTGTATTGCTATTCCACCGCCCAGTGCTTTAATTCTTTTCATATTGTCTTCAGTCACCGTTTCAGCATGATCAATAAACCAGACCAATCCGTTCAAAGGAGTTTCTTTGTTGACTTCTTCAATAACATTTAAGAATCTTGTGATACTTTCATTATAGGTCGCATGAATTCTGAAAGGCCATTTATTCTTTACCAGAAGGCTTACGACCTCTTTCATATTTTTTTCCATGGTAGCAGGAAGTTCCGGTCTTGGGAAAAGGAAGTTTTCAAAATCGGCACCATCTGATACCAGGTTTTCACCTCCTCCATTAACATGATAATCTATTTCGTTGAAGTCATTGTGGCCATGGTCATCAATCTCTACCATCCCTATCCATTTGGTATAGTCTGCCAGCTCAGAACCTTTCTTTTGGGCAAATAAGTAGTAAGGTAAACGGACCGTAATTTTTCCTTCTTTGTTCAATCGATCTGTTGTTCCGTAATCATCGGGGAAATTCTGGAATCCTCCTCCTGCATCCATCACAGCGGTTACCCCCAATCTGTTCAGCTCAGTCATATATTGAAGGGTTGAATTTACTTTTTCCTCTTCTTTCAACTCTGGTAATTTTGCCAATGTTGAATAAAGAATAAATGCATTGGGTTCTGCGACTAATAATCCTGTAGGATTTCCGTTATTGTCTTTTTCGATTAAACCCTGTGCAGGATTAGGTGTTTCTCCATTGATGTTCAGTTCCTGTAATCCGGCTTTGTTCAACCATGCTTTTCCATAAAGGTACATGATGAAAGCGGGTACATTTCCTGTAGCTTCATTGATTTCAGCCAGTGTAGGAAGGCGTTTTTCTTCAAACTGATATTCATTCCAGCCTCCGATGACTCTTACCCATTGGCCTTTGGGAGTTCTCTGAGCCTGTTCTTTCAACATTTCCAAAGCTCTTTTTAAAGATTTCACACCATCCCAACGAAGTTCTGTATTATAAAATCTACCTCCGCGGATCACGTGCAGATGGCTGTCAAACAATCCAGGAATCACTCTGTTTCCTTTAGCATCAATGACTTTTGTATTGCCGCTTTTTAATTTTGAAATCTGGGCGTTGGTTCCTACCTGTAAGATTTTATGGTCTTTGATGGCAACAGCCTGTGCTTCCGGATTTTTATCATCCATTGTGGTAATTTTTCCGTTCGTAATGATCATATCTGCTTTCTGAGCATTCAGAATTCCTGCTGACAAAACTGTGGAAAGGGTAAGTATATTCAGTAGTTTCATTATTTCAATATTTAAGGTTGAAGGTTTCGGCAGGCTTTCAGCCTGCCGAAACAGCCCCATTAGTGTTTTAACATTTCCTGAGCATACTGAATTCCGATACCGTAAGCGCCACCATGTTTTTTCATCAGATCATTAACAGGTTTGTATGTTTCTTTTCTTGCCCAGTCTCTCTGCAATTCCAATACATACTGAACAGAAGTAATAGGATGTGCTCCTGCCTGTACCATACGGGTGATTGACTGATCGTGCGCTTCTTTAGAAATATCTCCTGAAGCATCGGTTACTACGTAAACATCGTAACCTTCGTCAATAGCCGATAATACAGGCCCTACGATACATACGCTTGTCCATAATCCGGCAAAAACCAGTTTCTTTTTATTTTTTCCTGTAATGGCTTTGTGTGCATTAGTATCTTCCCATGTATTCATAGTAGTTCGGTCTACATATCCGCTTGTTGCTTGAGGATATACTTCTGAAATTTCCGGGAAAACAGGTCCGCTGAATGACTTTTCTGCCACCGTTGTTACTACTGTAGGAACATTGAATATTTTTGATCCACCTGCTACCAGTGCCACATTATTTCTTAATTCTTCCATACTGATGCTTTTGGTTGCAAAAGCCATTTGTCCTTCATGATCTATAAGCACTACTGCATGATTCGTAGGGTTTAATAATGATTTCCCTGGGTTTTGAGCTGATGCTGTTAATGATAATAAACCAGCTGCAAATGATAGGATTAATTTTTTCATAATAATTTAAAATTTAAGGGTTGTTATTTCTGTTGAATTTTTTATTTATAATGTCATCGGTACTTCCATCAAAAGGATTTCTGTACCTTCTTTAAGGGTTTTGATCGTAATCTCCTGAATATCCCAGACTCCGAATCCGTCACGCTCTTCTATGATCTCACCGCCTATTTCTGCACTTCCTTTAAGGATGAAAGCATAGATTCCGTTTCCTTTTTTTCTTAATTGATACTGTGTTTCTTTATTCTGATCAAAAGTTCCCAGATGAAACCATGCATCCTGATGAATCCATACACCTTCGTCATCTGCATTAGGAGAAAGGATCTGCTGAAATTGATTCTGTCCTTTTGTTTTGTCTAAAGTAATCTGATCATATCTGGGAGTCAGATTTCTTTTTTTCGGATAGATCCATATCTGAAGAAATTTCACGAGCTTGTCACTGTTTTTGTTGAACTCGCTGTGCATGATTCCGGTTCCTGCGCTCATCACCTGAATGTCACCACTTTTGATAATGGCTGTATTTCCCATGCTGTCCTTATGTTCAAGGTCTCCTTCCAAAGGAATACTGATGATCTCCATATTGTCGTGAGGGTGTGTACCGAAACCTCTTCCTGCTTCTACTTTATCGTCATTCAGGACTCTCAATACTCCGAAGTGCATTCTTTCAGGGTTGTAATAATTGGCAAAACTGAAAGTGTGCTGACTCAACAGCCATCCGTGGTCTGCTTTCCCTCTTGAATCTGCTCTGTGGATCACAGAGTTTTCTTTTATTTTTGATTCTGTATTGGGAAGATGATTGTATCCGATCGGTTCTAATGGTTCGATCTCGTCGATCTCATTTTTCATAGCGCTGGCCAAAGAGGCGGATGCTACAAACATTCCTGTTCCCAATAATCCTTTCTTTAAAAAATCTTTTCTGTCCATATCAGATTGTTATTTGTTCTTGTTTGATGTGACAAATTTAGAGAGACCGAAAACCCTGCACATTTAACTAGTTTAATAAATGATGATTTTGGAAAATTCATTTGTAAACTCATACTGTTGCAATGATTTTAATTTCAACAAGCTGTCCCGGCAATGCCAATCCGCTTACTCCTACCATGGTACTGGCTACTGTTTTAGGATGATCATAAAATTCTGTTTTGAAATTTTTTCTCACTTCAAATGCCGAGGCCATATCCATTGCGTAAATCACTTCTTCCACCACATTTTCCATGGTCATATCATATCTTGACAACAATTCTTTGATATTCGCATAGGTTTGTTTCATCTGCGCTTCCATTCCTTCTGCCAATTCGCCTTCTTTGTTATGACCCAATTGACCGGAAATCCAAACCGTATTCCCTTTTTTTACCGCCTGTGCGTATCCGTAAATATTTTCCCAAGGCATTCCAAAGCCTTCTGCTGTTTTATTTTCCTGTAACATTTTTTTTATTTTTTTAATTAATAAGCCAAATGTAGAACAGATAGAAATCTTAAAAATTTAACTAGTTTAATAAAACACTTCCTGCAAAAAAAAATGCCGGATACTTTTGTATCCGGCAGTATGATTATAAATAAATGTAAAATATAAGTAGATGCTCTTTCTTGTACTGTACTGTTGTTTACCCATGAACTACGGCATATGAAGAACATATGTTTACATTCCTTCGTCCGCATTACTTCTTAAACGGATAAAGGAACGAATTCTTAAAGTTACTTCTCCTTTGAAGCAAGGCGTTTTCTGATGGTGCTTACAAATTCTTTTGAAACCCCAAGGTAGGAAGCGATATAGTATTGTGCCACTCTCTGCGGAATTGAAGGATACACTTTGATAAATTCAAGGTATCTGTCTGATGCCGTTTTCGAAATGGTATTGACCAGCCTGCTTTGTAATGTGGCAAGATTTCTCTGAACCAGCATTCTGAATACTCTCTCAAATCTAGGAATCTCCTGCAGCAGTTTTTCTTTTGTGGCAGGGTTCAGCATATAGATTTCCGAGTCCTCCAGGGTTTCAATATAAACTTTTGAAGGTTTCTGTTCCTGAAAAGATGCAATATCACTGATCCACCAGTCTTCAATAGCAAACAGCAAAGTGACTTCGGTACCATCATCATCCAAACAATACATTCTCACACATCCTTTGTGAATATAGCCTTCAAACTGGCAGATTTCGCCTTCTCTCAGTAAAACTGTTTTTTTTGGAAACGACTGGCAGGCCAGAAGATCTGTGAAGATTTTTTCTTCTTCCGGAGTGACTGAGATAAATCGTGTAATGTTTTTGATGATATTTTCGAACATAATGTCAGGTTTACCTCTGCAAATTAGGAAAAAGACTGTAAACTTCATTCTTTAAAAGTCCACTTCCTCCTCCATAATGCTCGATCACTTTAACGTCTTTATCTAAATCAGCACAAAATATTTGAATATCTTTTTCAAAATCTTCCTCTAGTCCTGAACTTAAAAGTACAATATCTACGGGGTTCTCTCTTATATATTCATAGCAGAAATTTTCATCACTTTGTATTTCGGCACTCCAACCTTCGTTATTTTCTATAATTCTTTTTAAAGTATCAAGAATTTCCTGATTCTTTCCAATGACTAAAAAATGTAATGTTTTCATTTTGTTCAATATTTAGATTGTTGATTTAGGCAAGAAACGTTTGAGTAAAAACACATCTCTTTTACAATCTGTAACAGGTCATACCCCTCAAACCCGAATCTCATATCCGGAAATTCATACCTCTACCCTTTTTATAAATGTTTATTCCCTGTAATTTTCAGTTCGTTCAGATCCAGCTGGGATTCTGCTTTTCTTATCTCGTCTTCACTGAAGAGTTTTTCACGTTTCATTTGAAACAGTTCTTTTCTCTGCAGGGCAAATATATCCAGCAATACGTTGTGATATTCTGCCATATCATTTCGTCTGTTGATACACATTTCCAAAGAGTTCAGATGGTTCTGATGAAGTTCTATATCCGTTTCCAGAGCTTTTTTAAAATTCTCAAGCAGGCTATTGGTATTTACCAATTCATTGTATTCTTTATCAAGTTTTTGGACGGCAAGCTTATCCAGTCTCATTTGGATTCCGGCCTGCTGTTCATGAGAAGGAAGAATAGGGTCAATTTCTTTGATTTTTGTTAATTTAATAATCAAAGGCAGCGTTAATCCCTGAAAAACCAATGTTACAAAAATGACTACAAATGTGATAAAAATGATCAGGTTTCTCATGGGAAATTCAGTCTGAGTATTCATCATTACCGGAATTGACAGGGCTGTAGCCAAAGAGACTACCCCTCGCATTCCTGCCCATCCTATAATTAAAGGATTTTTCCATCCGGGACTTGGATCAAGACGGGCTTTTGCACTTAGCCATCTTGGAAGATGGGCCACTGGGTAGATCCATAGCAAACGTACTGCAATAACGATCAAACTTATAATTAAACCATATTTGATCCCTTCCATTAATGAAACATCACCTAAACCATTGATGATGTCCGGAAGTTCAAGGCCAATTAATACAAAAACCAAAGCATTCATTACAAAAATCAGGGTATTCCAGACTCCTGTCATATTGATTCTTGTGGTTCCTGTTTTGAAAATTTCATGAGCACGGAAAGACATAAATAACCCTCCACTTACCACAGCCATTACTCCTGAAAAGTGAAAATGTTCTGCAGA
The DNA here is from genome assembly GCA_030146295.1 of Chryseobacterium sp. Classification (GTDB taxonomy): domain Bacteria; phylum Bacteroidota; class Bacteroidia; order Flavobacteriales; family Weeksellaceae; genus Chryseobacterium. The sequence continues at coordinate 4,512 of JASLCD010000335.1, read as the reverse complement.
AAGAAACAGAATATAAGGTGTAATCACTGTAATGGCAGCATCAATGGCGGGTGTGGTAGGTAAAAAACGGTGAATTGCATAAAAAATATGAGCGCCTGCAATTCCTATTACAATCCCCATTCCTGCTACCAGAAAAAACTGTCCTGTTGCTTCATGCATCGAGAAAGCGCCTGTCATTACTGCGGCAAGCGCAAACCTGAAAACAATCAGAGAGGAGGCATCATTGATCAGACTTTCCCCTTCCAGTATAGCCAAAGTTCGTTTTGGAACTTTTAATCCTTTTAAGACTGTCGTGGCAGCCACTGCATCCGGTGGTGAAACGATTCCTCCCAATAAAAAACCCAATGCCAGAGTAAACCCCGGAATCAGCATCTGCGAAGTATAAGCAACGACCAGAGAGGTTAGAAACACCAGTCCAAAAGCCAGCAGACTGATGGGACGTTTCCATTTCCAGAAGTCATTCCATGAAGTATACCAGGCTGCTTCATACAAAAGAGGGGGTAAAAAAATTAAAAATATAATTTCAGGATCCAGCTTTAGTACAGGAACTCCCGGAATAAAACTAATTCCTAATCCGGCAAGCACCAGAAAGATAGGATAAGCAATTTTAATCCGTTGTGCCAGCATCACCAGCATCATGACGAGTAATAAAAGTCCTAGTATTAAAAGTAGTTGTTCGTGCATCGTTTTCAAAAGTTAGATTTCAGATTCTGGTTATTTAGGTTTGGGCTAAAGCCAGTGGGCTATTTATTTTTAAAAGGTGGGCTAAAGCCCACCGCTATTGAATATATTCAAAGTTAAAACACTTATTTAAACAGTATTGAATTCGCCAATTCAATTTCTTCCTCATTAATGGAATGTCCGAAATTGGCATATACTTTTTCTGTTACCTCCGCATTCATTTCTCTTAAAATATTGGCTGTTGCATATACTCTTTCTACCGGAACATGAAAATCAGGGTTGCTGGTACCCAGAAAAACAGGGGTTCCGGCAAAGTCGCCTTTATAGTTTTCACGGTTGATCTTATCTCCAATCACTCCGCCAATAATGGCTGCTGCTCCACCGAACTTCTGAGCATTGCGGGCCAGAAATTCCAAAGTGAGACAGGCGCCCTGAGAAAATCCGAAAAAGTATATATTTTCTGGTTTAATTCCTGCTTTTACAGCTGCTTTTACAGTTTCTTCAATCATTTCAATGGCTGACGACAACCAGGGTTCGTTTTGTTCTACCGGCGCTATAAATGAAAAAGGATACCAGGTGTGATTCAAAGCTTGTGGGGCTAATAAAGCATAATCTTTTACATTCAAATGCTGAGATAAACTCAGAATATCCTGAGCGCTTCCTCCACGTCCATGAACCATAATCAAAGCTTTTTCTGCCTGATTTAAGGGAATTCCTGCTGTTTTTATATTTAAAATATGACTCATTATTTCTATCTGAATTTTTCTGTTGGATAATTGATTGCGGGAAGAACTTCTATCAGACGTTCTCTTCTTTTTTCAAACTGCTGCGGCAACTGAAGATCTTCTCCTAAAAATGCGGCTTCTTCATCTACATCGAACCCGGGGCCTGAAGTTGCAATTTCGAACAGAACTCCACCCGGTTCTTTAAAATATACGGAGGTAAAATATTTTCTGTCTTTCACTTCAGTATGTTCCAGCCCGTATGCATTTAATCTCTTTACCATTTCAAGCTGAGATTCTGCATCCGGAGTAGCAAAGGCTACATGGTGAACAGTACCTCTTCCTGCCAATCCTTTCAACGCACCGGGCGTAGACAATAGATCTACATATTTTCCAGGCATATGGTCTGTTCCCAGTCGCAGTCTGTCAGGAGTTTCCTTAATCACTTTATGATCCATCTGGGTAGTCAGAAGAGCCGCCGTTCTTTCATAGGCATCCTGCCAGATTTCTACGTGATGAATTCCTTTTATGGCATAATCTTTAGGAATATAACCATTATAATATCCATTTCTTTCGTCTTTATCATTAAAAACCAACTCCAGACCCAACCCGTCAAAATCTTCAAGATAAATAAAAACTTCATCTGAGAATCTTTGCTGCGGCTGCTTGAATGGAATATTAAACTGTTCCAGACGGTTTATCCAATAATCCAGCGCCTCTATAGAAACTGAAAATGCCGTTGTGTTGAGCATTCCTTTACCATGTCTGCCATTGATCAGGTCCTTACCATACGGAAAAGTTGTCATGATTGTTCCCGGTGTTCCGTATTCGTCACCAAAATAAAAATGATAAACGTCTGAGTAATCAAAGTTGACCGTTTTTTTGACCAATCGAAGTCCTAAAACTCCGGTATAAAAATCTATATTTTCCTGTGCATTCCCCGTAATTGCCGTAACATGATGCAGTCCTGTGATAAGTTTCATTGTGATAAAATTTTTAATGGGTTATTATAATGGGAAGCGAGATTTCGGGATTCAGGTTGACAATTTCAAGCTTAATTTATTCATCTTTTGTCTTTCACTTCTTTTTTTTAGCTCGAGACTCTCAACCTTTCTTACCCTCCGACTCTCAAACGCACTACAGCTCTTCCTTTAGCCAAACATCATTGTATTCTTCCGGATGACGTTTGAACTGTGCGTGAACATACGGGCACAGCGGCAGAATCTTTAAGTCATTTTCTCTTGCATAGGATACCAGTCTTTCCAATAAAATTTTAGCAAAGCCTTTTCCTTCATATTCCGTATTCACTTCTGTATGGTAAACGGTCAGTTTTTTTCCTATAACTGATATGTCCATTTTACCTGCTTTATGATCGTCTGAGAAAAGCTGGATCTCTCCTTTTCTTCCTTCCAAAACTATTTCTGTTCTTTCCATTTTTATTGTTTTTAAATCTATATTCAAAATTAGCATCTTTATAAAATATGACCGATGATCTATGATAAGTTCGGCAATACTCCTTGTATTTTCTCACGCATTCCTTCGTATTGAACAGGAAGTTTAAGGTTGGTTCCCAACTCTTCCAAAGGCTCATCTACAGTGAATCCCGGATTATCGGTTGCAATTTCAAACAAAACACCTCCCGGCTCACGGAAATACAGTGAATAGAAATAATCTCTGTTGATCTTCGGAGTAATGCTAAATCCGGCAGATAAAGCTTTCTCACGATATTCCATCAGAACATTATCATCTTTTACTCTGAATGCAATGTGGTGATTGGTCCCGGCAGCATTTCTTCCGGCAGCGATCTTATCATTTTCAATAATATCCACCAGATTAGCCGTATCAATGGCATCAGTAGCGAATCTGTATCTTTCTCCTTCCTGTTTCTGCAGATCGTATCCTAAAATATCAGTCAGAACTTTGATGGTAGGATCTGCTTTTTTTAAGGTTAAAGTGACATTATGGAATCCTTTCAAAGCATATTCATCTTTGATATCATCCGTGGTCCATACTTTTCTGCTGTCTTCACCTGCAGGTTCTATAAACTGTAACTGAAGACCGTCCGGATCTTTGAAAGAGATCATCTTTTCTCCAAACAAGTCTCCTTCTTCTACATTTACATTAAAGCTTTGTAAACGGTTTTTCCAGAATTCAAGGCTTCCTTTAGGTACTGAATATCCGATATGAGTCGCCATTCCGCTTCCGTTATTTCCTTTTCCTATTCCTTCCCACGGAAAGAAAGTAAGAATGGTTCCCGGAGTTCCGTTTTCATTTCCGAAATAGAAGTGATATGTTCCCGGATCGTCAAAATTTACGGTTTTCTTTACCAGTCTTACGCCTAAAACTTTGGTATAAAAATCTAAATTTCTTTTCGCGTTGTCTGCTATTGCAGTAATATGATGCAGACCTAATATTCTATTGTCCATTGTCTTTAATTTTTATGCTAAATTACAGTGAACAGAAATGCTGCACATTTAACTAGTTTAATAAATGCAAATGCGTTATTTCTACCAACAACTTTTTACCTTACTTTTATCCATAAGAATACAAAAATGCCTTTACACAATTCTTAAAAATCTCCATTTATTTTATCTTTTCCACAACACCAATTACAATACATTTCCAGCTTACTTTAAATAAAAAAATATAGCACGGCTATACAATCTTTTAAATTCATAAAAAGACAAATTACAAAACAAATTGATTTACAACACATTAAATGATTAACAATAAATTAATATTTAAAATGTCTACTTTTTTAGTGGACTAATAAAAATTATATTATATATTTGCAACCGTATTCAGGAAATAAAACAAAATGAAGGCAGAATTCAAAAATAATTCAACAAAGAAACATACCATCAAAAATATGATGAAGGATATCTGTATGCCTGTGCATCAAGAATACTGTGGTTGACCTTACTTTTATTTAGACATATTTTAAAGGCTTTACCACGTGGTAGAGCCTTTTTTTATTAAACACAACAACATTAAAAAGAATAAAAATGAGCAATTCTAAAAACAAATGGTTGATTCCATTGGCTTTTACAAACATCTATGTGATATGGGGAATTACGTTTTTAGCTATTTCATTTGGCTTAAAAGGTTT
>JASLCD010000304.1 GCA_030146295.1 Chryseobacterium sp. | reverse complement strand
ATTATATTTGGAAAACGAAAATATCAATTATAAAAAAATGAGAAGAAACCTTACTGTTTTATTTGCCTTATTAGCCATAAGTTTTGCTTTTGGACAGGGAAAATATGGCAAATATCTGAATTCAAAGAAGCTTGCTTTGGCTTATAAGAGTGTGAAAGATCAGGATAAAGATGATTATTACCAACAATTCTACTGGCTTGTAAAAGCAGAGCAGCTAAAAACGTATCCTCACCTTAAAGATATAAAGCCTGTTGTTTTATATGAATTTGTAAAATATGTAAATCCTCAGAATCCAACAAAAAAACTGGATGCCAGAGGTAAAGAACTCAGAGCCACTGCAGAATTATCTTTAAATCAATATTTTAAAAATAAAAAATTTGAAAACAATTCTGTTTTAATGTATAACCTTGAAACCTATGTAGATCCTTCAAAAGGACAATACTACACAAAGGTTGATCCTGAAAAAATCAAGGAGCTTGTACCGAAAGAATTATTTGCCTTCAACTCTTTCAACAGAAATATAGGAGAAGAAAAAACGTACTACCTTTGGATTGATAAGAAAAAAGATGATTTGAATATCGTTGATATCATTCCTAACGAAAAAGAAGACAAAGCTTTTTATGCAAGACTGAAACAATATCTTCCAAGCTATAAGTTTTCAAAATATGTTCCTACTGTAAAAAAAGGAAACAAATCTGATAAAACAGACATCGAATATTATTACATCATGCCGTTTGAGCAGAATACCGATAACATCGAATACAAAACAAAGGATTTCAAAACTTTCACTTTGAGCCAGTACAGAAAAGCTGGTGATGAATGGAAAGGAGTAGAAAAACCTAGAAAATAAATCAAAAAGTCCTGTGAAATCTCGCAGGACTTTTTTAATTTTATATGGATTTCCTGATCTAAAGATCAACCTGCTTAAAGCAAGCAGATTCTTCCAACAAAATAAGTCTGGATTTTTTTAAAGTTCAGCCTACACGAAATGACAGAAGCAAGCACACCACAGACATCCATAAAGAAAATACTACCTCTGATTCTGGCTACCGCTATTTTTATGCAGATGCTGGATTCAACCATTCTGAATACTTCCCTGCCTTCTATTGCAAAAGATCTGAACGAATCACCGCTTAATATGCAGAATGCAATTATCAGCTATGTTCTTACATTAGCTGTTTTCATGCCTGCCAGCGGATTTCTGGCAGACCGGTTCGGGACAAAAAAGGTATTTATTTTCTCATTGGTATTGTTCAGTTTAGGTTCTTTATTTTGCTCTATGTCTCAAAACCTAACTCATCTGGTTATTTCAAGGGTCATCCAGGGAGTCGGGGGAAGTTTAATGACCCCTGTGGGTAAGCTTGCGCTGATCAAAACGTTTGATAAAAGCGAACTGCTCAAAGCGATGAACTTTGCTATTATCCCAGCCCTTATTGGTCCTGTACTCGGTCCATTGGTAGGAGGTTATATGGTAGATTACCTTTCATGGCACTGGATATTTCTGATCAATATTCCTATTGGTGTTTTAGGAATTCTTTTAGGGCTCAAATTCATGCCCAATTATAAATCTGATGACGTTGATTTTGATTTAAAAGGTTTTTTAATTTTTGCAGCAGCCTCTCTCCTTCTTTCCGTTTCACTTGAGCTTTTTGGAGACATGCAGAATATCACTCCCGTTTTGCTTGTATTTATCATGGGCTTCCTGTTTCTGTACTATTATTACAAACATGCAAAAAGAGGAGGAAATCCTATCTTCCCGCTAAACCTTTTTCAGGTAAGAACTTTCCGGGTAGGCATTGTGGGAAACCTCGCCACCAGGCTAGGAATCAGCTCTGTTCCGCTATTGCTTCCCCTGATGATTCAGATCGCCTACAAACAATCTGCAGTAACCTCAGGCTGGATCATTGCTCCTATGGCTTTAACGGCTATCTTCGGAAAATCATCGGTGATTAAAATTTTGGATAAATATGGCTATCGTCAGACTTTGATGATCAATACATTCATCATCGGAACACTGATATGTCTGCTTGCGATACCTGATATACATACTTCTTTATATTGGTTTATTCCCATTATTGCGGTGTTAGGTTTTTTCAACTCTATACAGTTCACCTCTATGAATACTATTTCTATTGCCGATCTTCGGAATTTCCAGACCAGCAGCGGAAATTCTTTAATTTCGGTGAACCAGCAGCTGGCTATAGGTTTCGGAATTGCATTCGGATTAATTGTTTTAAAACTTTTTGAAAATACAGCTCTTATTAATGGTGAAATCCATAACGCCTTTCGATTCACATTTCTCACCGTAGGAATATTGACGATTTTATCAGGATTTGTATTCAGAAGACTGCACATTTCGGATGGAAAGAATATGAAATCGAAAGAAGATTAAAGAGACGAAAAGAGGGAAACTTTAAAGGATAAATTGACTTTTTCCTTTTTTACATTTTGTCTTTTTACCTTCCTACGAACTTAACACAGGTCAATGCTTTTCGCACATAACTATGGTAATTTTGTTTACATAATCAACAATGTGATGGCAACTAAAAAAATAGAAATCGTAGTATCTCCAAGACCTGCACACTTTGTAGGCGATGGATTCAGGGTTCATAATTTTATTCCGGGAGTACCAGGATTAGAGATGAAAAGAATGGACCCGTTTATTATGCTTGATTACAATTCAAAATTTCATTTCAATGGTTCCGACAGACCAAGAGGTGTAGGAGTTCATCCGCACAGAGGTTTTGAAACAGTAACGATAGCGTATAGCGGAAAAGTAGAGCACCATGACAGCGCTGGTGGCGGTGGTGTTATAGGCGAAGGTGATGTTCAATGGATGACCGCAGCAAAAGGAGTTCTTCATAAAGAGTACCATGAAACAGCATGGGCAAAAGAAGGAGGAATTTTTCAGATGGTTCAGCTTTGGGTGAATCTTCCGGCAAAGGATAAAATGAGCTGCCCGAAATACCAGGCTATTGAAAACTCTAAAATGGAAAGAGTAGATTTGGGTGAGAATGGTTTTGTGGAAGTAATTGCCGGTGAATATGACGGTCATAAAGGTCCTGCAAGCACTTTCACTCCGGTTCATATGATGAATGCCAAACTTAAGGCAGGAGGAAAAGCCGATTTTAATTTTCCTGCTCATTTCAATACCGCAGCTTTGGTTATCGAAGGCAGCATTATCGTCAATGGTGAAGAAACTGTGAAAACAGATCATCTTGCATTATTTAAAAATGAAGGAGAAACTTTCACTATTGAAGCAAAAGAAGATGCTGTTGTTTTAATCATCAGTGGTGAACCAATCAACGAACCGATCTATCCACATGGCCCTTTTGTAATGAACTCCAGAGAGGAAATTATGCAGGCTTTTGAGGATTTCAATACCGGAAAGTTCGGATACCTCGAAGATTAAAAGAATTAAGTTTATCTTAATCTTAGATTATTCCTTTTTTATTAACTTTATATAATGGCAAACCTTATAGGTTTTAGAAACCTATAAGGTTTAATTGTCTTCATCAACAATATTCTGTTTTTACAGAAAGCCAGCAATTCTTAGTACAAAACATTATGAAACCAGAATTTGAAAATATACCTCTCGTAAAAGCAGAAAAAAGATTTGAAATAGAATTCAACGGACACTACGCGTTCATCGATTATCGTGAAACAACACACCAGATTGCTTTGGTACACACTGAAGCAGAACCTGAATTGGCAGGCACAGGTGCTGCAGCTGCCGTAGTAGAAAAAACGCTGAATTATATTGAAGAAAGCGGAAAAAAGCTTCTTCCCTTCTGTCCTTTCGTTTTTGCATTTATCAGGAAACATCCTGAGTGGAAACGCATCGTAGATGAGAAATTTGAAGGATATGATAAACTTTAGATTTCCAGCAAAACCACTCCATTTATTTAATTAACATTTAAAAAAGTATCACATCACTATGTCAAATATCGGACTTATCATTGAAGAAAAAGCAGCAGATATCGGAAATTTCCTGGTAGGAAGACTTCTTCCTTTCCGTGAAAAAAGAGCTGTTGGACCTTTCGTATTTATCGATCATATGGGCCCTTCGGAATTAAAGGATTATCAGAATCTTGATGTTCCTCCCCATCCGCATATCGGTTTATCTACATTAACCTATCTGCTGGAAGGATCTATTTTCCACAGAGACAGTATTGGAAGTGCTCTTGAAATAAAACCGGGTGCTGTCAACTGGATGACTGCCGGAAAAGGAGTTGTACATTCAGAAAGAACTCCTGAATATTTAAGACACACCGATAAAAGACTTCACGGATTCCAGATCTGGGTAGGGCTTCCAAAGCATCTCGAACAGTCTGAACCTACATTTCATCATATTGAAGCTGATGATATTCCTGTTTGGGAAGAAGATGGTATTCAGTACAAACTAATTGCCGGCGAAGCATTTGGCAGAACATCTCCGGTTCCTGTACACAGCAAGTTATTTTTCATCGAGATCAAAACTAAAGAGGCTAAGAAAATAAGCATCGGAAAGGATCTTTACGGAGAAGCTGCAATGTATGTTCTGGACGGAACAGTTACCACAGAAGGAAATTCTTATGGCTCAAAACAGCTGATGATCGCTAAAGATACCCAACTTTGTGAGTTTGATATGAGCGAAAACGGAACAGTATATCTTTTCGGTGGTGAACCATTTGATGAAGAACGTTTTATATTCTGGAATTTCGTTAACTCTGATAAAGAATTAATTGATCAGGCAAAAGTAAACTGGAATGATCAGAATCATGATGCATTTCCTTTGGTTCCCGGTGATGAAAATGAATACGTACCGCTTCCAAAGGCTATTTTAAACAGAAAATAATTTCAGTTCAAACCATGAAAATATTAGCATTTGCAGGAAGTACATCTTCCACTTCTATCAACAGAGAACTGGTAAAGTTTGTTCTGAAAGATTTTCAGAATGAGGAAATCAATCTGATTGACCTCAACGATTTCACTATGCCTGTTTTCTCTGTGGATCTTGAAAAGAAAGGGTTTCCGGATGAAGCTCATAAGTTTTTGAAAGCTATTGAAGAATGTGATGTCATCATTTGCTCTCTTGCTGAACATAACCGTTCTTACAGTTCAGCTTTTAAAAATGTCTTTGACTGGTCTTCAAGGATTAATGTAAAAGTATTTCAGAACAAACCCATGCTGCTGATGAGTACTTCTCCCGGAGGCTATGGCGGAGGAAATGTGATGAATACAGCAAAAACATTTTTTCCACAGTTTGCAGCAGATATCAAGGAAACTTTTTCATTGTCTAAGTTTTATGAAAATTTTGACATGGAAAGCGGAGTCATCAATCCGGATATGCTGAGTGAGCTGAAAGGTAAAATACAAAACTTTAAAAATCAGGTTAAAGCGAATGACTAAAGGAAGACTAGAGGCATTCAGTGATGGTGTCCTTGCTATTATTATCACCATTATGGTACTTGAACTCAAGGTACCTGAAGGAAATAGCTGGGCCAGCCTCACCCCTCTTCTTCCCAAGTTCCTGGCTTATATTTTCAGTTTTATTTATGTAGGAATCTATTGGAACAATCATCATCATTTGTTTCAGACGGTTAAAAAAGTAAATGGCAGCATTCTTTGGGCCAATCTTCACCTGCTGTTCTGGCTCTCCCTGATGCCTGTTGCTACAGAATGGATCGGAACAACCGGTTTTGCCAAAAACCCTGTTGCAGTCTATGGAATCGGGCTCATTATGGCCGCAATTGCTTACACCATTCTGGAGCATGTCATCATCCGGTGCGAAGGAGAAGATTCAAAGCTGAAAGAGGCCATTCATTCAAAATATAAAGAGTATATCTCTATTATTTTTTATGTTCTTGGCATCGCTACTTCATTTTTTTATCCTTATATTGCCATAGGTTTTTATTATATCGTGGCTCTTATATGGCTGATTCCG
>JASLCD010000284.1 GCA_030146295.1 Chryseobacterium sp. | reverse complement strand
GAGTCGCGGACTGTAACCGCCGGTAGGGAATTTCACCCTGCCCCGAAGAAAACTTATACTAAGTTTTGCTGTATGTTGTAATTTAAATTTTTATTTCATTGAATAGTATTTAACGCACAGGCTGCTAATTTCGGGAAGTTTTTTGAATTGGAGAAGCGTTTTAATCATATTTATAGATTGACTTTTTTGAGTTGATAGCTTTAGGTTGTTCTTAATATTTTTTCCATTTTCTTCCCCTTTGCCAATTCATCGATCAGCTTATCCAGATAACGGATATTTCGCATAAGTTCATCTTCAATTTCTTCCACCCGATATCCACAGATGACTCCTTTTATCAAAGAAACATTGGGGTTGATCTGAGGGGCCTTCTCAAAGAAAGTTTTGAAATCAGTTTTATTGTTTAATATTTCCTGTAATTCCTTTTCATGATATCCGGTCAGCCAGAATATGATTTCATGTACCTCTTCCTTGGTACGTCCCTTTTTTTCTGCTTTTTGAATGTAATGGGGATAAACACTGGAGAATGCTGTCGCAAAGATTCTGGTATTCTGCATCTTTAAAAATCATATTAGTTTTTTGATAACTCTATCAAGAATAGCATTGAATTCATCAGGCTTTTCCAGCATAGGATAATGTCCAACACCTTCAATGGTAACATAGTCATAGTCTTTTAAATATTTGCGGTTAGCTTCAATATCTGTAGGAGAAGCATCGGAATTAATGGCTATAACGGGTACCTGAATCTGTTTTGCGAAAGTCTTGAAGTCTGTTTTATATAAAGGCCAGAGCGCATTGATTGCCAATTCAGGCTCATGTTGAAGAAATTCATGCTGTACCCTTTCTTTTACAGTACGAGGTGTTCCTTCAGCGAACAAAAATTGCGGAAGAATGTTTTCTACGGTATATCTGAAATCTTTTCCGTATTGAGAAAGAGCTTCTTCTGCCTGTTCTTCGGTAAAGGATTCGTCCAGGTTTTTCAATGTATCGATCAGGATTATAGCTTTTATGTTTGATATTTTCAATGAAGCTTCGAGTACATAAGCTCCAGACATGGAATGTCCTACAAGAATAATTTTATGTGAATTGACAGCATCAGCAACTGCTTTAATGTCATCAGCATATTTTGCACTTGTCCATTCTTTTCTGGAAGTATCAGATTTCCCATGGCCGGCAAGATCTATTTGTACAATATGGTATTGACTGTTGAAATATTTTTGCTGGTCTGCCCACCATTCCGTATTCCCCAGCCATCCGTTGATGAAAATTAATGTGGTACTTCCGCTTCCTGATTCTTTATAATGAATTTTCTGACCGTCTGATGATATTGCATATTTTTCCATATGAAATTGGGTGTATTGGTATATTTTATGTTAAAGTCTAATTTACAAAAAGACATATAAATACGATTTTTTATCAATGATAAACGATATGAAAAAATAAACACTACCATGATGTAGTGTTTACCTGATGATTTATTTTTTAGACCTGATGCTAAAAATAACAACCCCGTATGGATTTCCGGATGTGTCTCTGACTTCACATTTGAAGTAAAAAAGGTTCTTTAAATATCGTTGGTGAAAGACTTCAGTCAGGAAGGTGATTCCTGTTGGAAGTGCATTAGAGGCGTACCCTTCAAAGCTTTCTATTTCGAATGACATTTCATCACCGAGGAAATTGAATATTTCCTTTAAAATACATTGAGTTATAAACACAAATGGTACAATAGGATGGTTTTCAAAATGTCCTTTGCATTGATTAGGAGTAAAAGGTTCTGTTGAAATTGTAAAATGATGAGGTTTTTCTGTGTTGATGATTTTACTCTCAGGAAGTTTTTTGTCATGATATTCTACCGGAACCGTAGTGAGCAGATCTTTATAAAAAAGTTCGAATGCTTCACGGGTAATAATATAGTAATCCAGTTCTGCAGAATAAAGCAGCTCTTTAGAATAGTTGTCTCTTATATGAATGTGAGATTTCCCTTTTCTATCAGATTCAAGAATGCTTTCGCTGGTGATATTTACTGCTTTTGGTTCGTTATAAGATAATTTTCTGATCCTGATTTTTTCACCAAGGAAATAGATTTTTTCTTTGCTCTCGTCATTAAGAATTTTATACAGGCTGAGGCTCCCTAACGAAAATATTAGTTTTATCAGTTGAGCATAATTTTCATTTTCAAAATTCCATTCACTTATTTCTGTTTCGATTTTGTGGTCTCTGAAAATACAGTTTTCAGGAATTGAAATGTACGGTGCTGCTTCCCCAAGGTAAGGGATGATGGTTTCCATGATGTCTGTTGTTGTCATTTGAATGAGGGTATTGGGTTATTGTATGTGTTTTCATTGTGGATAACTTTTCATCATAGCGTATATTACTTTTTGAGGATATGCTTTGGTTTGTGTTTGTTGAGTTTTAATTGAATATTCGGGAATGGTAAATTAAAAATATCATCATATTAATGCTCTGTTTTTTATTAATTGTTTTTAATTTACTGAATATAAAATGGTTGTATATGTTATTTCTTTTATTGGTGATTTGTTTTTAATGCAATTTATAAAAAAATATTCATAATAGTTGACGAATACATGTTTGTTATTTAGAATTATTGAGATGGAATTAATGAAAAGTAAGGCCAGAAAAATGTGGATAACTTATCCACAGAACTTATCCACATGGTTTTCTATTGTGGAAATCTCTAAAAAATTAATAAGTATTGTAAATTAAAGAAATATAGATGATTACAAGCCTCTTTTTAATTGGTGAAAAACTTATCCATACTTTATCCACAAGGTAAAATCAGATAGTGAAAAGTTATCCACAACTATTCAAAGATGTGGATAATTGTTTGTTTTTAATTCAATTGTTTTAAAATCAGAGATATATGATTTTTTTTATTACGATTCCAAAAGACCCGATCATACTTATCCACAAAATTTATAATTCTAATGGATTAATGATTGTAAATGATTTTTTATAGACTTGGTAAAAACATCCATTTTCGGTAGACAGGACATTTTTAAAATCAGAAGCTATTTGGCTGAGCTCCCCCGAGTGTAGATTCCAGACAAGAAAGCTTGTTTTGTCTTTATAGGTTGAATGAAATACAATATTGCCAGCTTTTGTAGATACAGATTGAGCACCTATGCAAACAGATGGAATTTCATAACTGACAAGATTAAAACTGCTTACATCCAACTCCTGCAATGAAAAATTTCCATAACCATTAAAAACTATTTTTCCGTTTCCCCAATTGGCAACATAGTAGCAATCGATAAGCTGGTCTTGTAAATTACTTGAATTAAAACCAAAAACTTGTTCCCCATTAAAATTGAATACAGCCAATGCATCACAGTCAGGTTTATCACCTTGTAAAACACCTTCATCAAAATAAGAGACTATTATTCTTTTGCCATTGATCTTAATGTCATTAATTGAAGTTCCAATACTAAATTTTACATAAGGCTTCCCTGTATAGTCAATGATTAAAGCATTTTCTATAGAGGCTGGACGATCAAGTACAATTAAAATTTTTTCTTCATTAATGATTCGGGCCATTAAGATATCAACTCCTAATTCTGATGGTATTTCTGTGCCAGAGATTATAACTCTGTTTCTGGAGGTGATGGCAATAAAATTTCCGAGCTCATTAGTTGAAAGATGTGTGATGTTCTCCTGAAATAAATCGAGTTCTATGGTAGTAGTGGTCATCATGATGGAGGGAAACTATAAATTACTATCTTTTTAAGTGAAAGATATGCCTTTTATTACTGATCTTTATAAATATTCCAGAAATTAAAATCCGTCATAGGAGCATCAGTGATTCCTATATTTCGTCCCATCGTTACGATTTGTCCTCTGTGATATGTTCCGTGAAGAATAGCATGCTGGATATATTCGTATTTGGAAAAATCACACTGAAACCATTGGGATTCTATCTTTACATTTTTTGAAAGATCTTCTTCAGATAAACTTTCCACATAATCTACCAGTTTCTGTGAATTGTTTTTTATGGCATTGAAAACATCTTCTTTGCTGGTAGTCTCTGTTGTTTTTACAAAATCAAAATCATCCTTTTCAGAAATATGACTCCACCAATACTCCTGAGTTTGCCAGATGTGGTGTAACGTTTTTAAAATAGTCGGAAAACTGGAAATAGTTTCCTGGTTAAGTTGTTCATCAGATTTTGTGGATAACCAGTCGATGTATTTATTGACTACCCAATTGTTGTACTGTGCACTTTTGCTGACTAATGTTTTTAAGCTCATAATATTAATGTTTAGTTGTGTGTATAAAGGGGAATGTTATAAACCAAAATGCCTGTCTTGGCCTGAATTTTCAGGATTGATGAGTGCTTTGTTACTGTATGTTGCCGCTTCAAAATCATTGATATTGACAGAAAGAAAAGAAATATCAGGCAGTAATTCTGAGAGCCTGGTACAGATTTGCTTGGAAAGATTAGCTTTTTGTTCTGTATTTCGTCCCTGCATGATATACCCAAACACATGTAGAAAATTTTTTTTACCTGTGCCTAATTTATAATACTGATAGGGCTGAAGTCTTACCTTGATGTCATTGGGGGCAAAAAGTTCTGTTCCGTCTGCCACTTCATAAATGGCATTCATCAATTCATCGGGCGTTCTCTGCTGAAGAATATCCTGCGAACAATCTATTATAAAATGGGGCATAGATTCTATTTTGTGTTTGGTTTTGTGTGAGATAAAAATAATAAAAAATAGTAATGAATATTCAAAATAAAAAACCATTCTTGAACAGAATGGTCTGATAATGTGTATTTTTTTACTTCGTGAATGCCGGTTTTTATGGATTTGATTTTTTAATGCTGTATTGTGGTTGTACAGCATTGGTCATGTCAAGGACAATATCATAATTTCCCTCTTCGTGGATTGGAAAATCATAGGCATCAAAGGCAATACTTTTATTATCATTGTTCAATCCAAGGTTGTATCCCCAGTCATTATTAAACCTGAATTTAAGATTGCCTTTATTCAGTTTATAATTCTTCAAAAAATAGATATTCGGATTTTTAGGATCTGTCTGTAGCGGAATATCTTTTCCATCCCAACCGTTTGGAGTGGCATTTCCAATAATTCCCCAAGTAAGAGTATTGGTATTTCTTTTTGCTGTTTTTACAGTCCCATCCCAGAAATGAATGACAACGGTATTTATTTTTCCGTTTTGATCCGGTTGGAACGTACAGGTGAATTTTTCATCCAGCTGAAATGATGTTTTGCTTTTTGGTAACAAGGCATTTCTTGGATAGCTGCCTTCTTTGAAAATAAGTTGTCCATCGTTACTGGTGATATAAAAATTTGCATTTTCTGTGGAATAAACACCTTCCAGCTTTTTTAAATCTTCCACATTCACTTTTGCAATAGTTAGAATGCTATAAGGTTTATTGTACAGTATTTTTTCTACTTGAGGAATAATAAAATCGGAGTGCGAAAGTTCTGAATTAGAAATTAGAATTACACAAATATCATCATCCAGAACTCTGTAATATCTGCTTCTGTAACCAGGTCCGCCACCATCATGACCAATCCTTTTTTTATCAAAATCCATAGAGATCTGGAAACCTAAACCATAATGATCTTTAAGATAAGGTGTAAAAGCTTTATCTGTGGTCTCTTTTTTAAGAAGGGCATAGTTTTTTAACGCTTCATTAAATTTAAAAAGATCTTCTACCGTAGAGTACATGGCTCCTGCTGCAAAAGGGTGGTCGGTTTTGAAGCGTAATGCTTCGTTAGACCTTTTATCAGACAAAAACTCATATCCAAATGCCTTGTTGTCATCCGTCACATTATTGAAGTTGAATCCGCTATGATTCATTTTCAGAGGTTTCAGGATATTATTTTCTATGACCTGATCATAATTCAGACCTGTAACTTTCTTAATTATATAACCGAGAATATAATACCCGGAATTGGAGTAATTCCAATCCTTACCAGGGGAAAAGTTCAATGGTTTTGCGGAAATATACTTTAAAAATGTTTCTTCATCTACCGTATACTCGGAGTTGGTATCATTGGGAATACCTGAAGTATGGGAAATCAACTGGGCAATAGTAATGCTGTCGCCTTTCGGAAAGTCAGGGTAATATTTGGAGAGTTTGTCATTCAAAGAGAGTTTTCCCTGTTCTTCCAACTGAAAAAGAACGGTTGCAGTAAACATTTTTGTAGTGGAGAAAACCCTGTAAAGGCTGTTATTGGTATTTTTCAGTTTTTTAGGAGCATTTCTGTAGCCATAGCTTTTTTCAAAAATAATCTTTCCTTTTTCAGCAATCAGAACAGAACCACTGAACAAGCCGGCTTTTTCATAGGTTGAGAATAATTGTTCCAGCTTTTTGGACTTCTGAGAAAAAAGAGGACTGGCTGCAAGCAAAACAATAATGCAGGTAAGAATAGATTTCATTGATTTTTTTCAATAAGACACTTTTAGGTGTCATGATATTACATGAGGTGTCAAAAAATATTTATTGGTGCATTATTTCAAGTGGTTCTTATTTAATTTGAATTAAAGTTTTAACACCTTGTACCATGATCATTGATGATGGCTATTCTTTTTCAAAACATTGTGGTCCTATTGCCCCACCTCCATATTCAAGGACAATATTATCTTCATAAAAAATATATTGGCAGCCATTATTATATTCCTTTTTTTGCTGAGGGGTTAGTACATGATCAAAAATTTTATAGGAATACTTTCCCATATCACTTCTGGCATAGCCTATTGTTGTTTCTTTCCCGTTTTCAATGGAAATACAATTTGATTTTTGTAATAATATCTTTATTTCGGATAACGTCTGATCTGTCCATTTCAGATATTTTAAAATCTTTTTAAGTTCGTCAGATCCTGGTTCTAGATCCCAATTTTGAGAAATGATTTCTAAGCTTTCATTCCCTTCTGTATCCTTGCCGTCTTTTGTTTTTTTAATCTTATAAATTTTAATAGCAATTTTTTCAGTAACAGTCAAAATTTTACTTTCTGGTTTAATTTCAATATCTACAATATAATTTTTTGGGACATATTTTTGATACTGTCTTTTAAGATTTAAAATATCTGTCTTTTTGTTGATATAATTTTCTATTAATTCTTTTTTACTGCTTTTTGGCATGCTTATCATGAACAATAAGAACTCCTTTTCCGGCGGAGTTGCTTTTTGATAGTTTTGGATATATTCGTCTCGTATTTGCTCAGGAAGTTGCTGAACCGAAGCATTAAATAATGAATCTTTATCAATA
This sequence comes from Chryseobacterium sp., assembly GCA_030146295.1. Classification (GTDB taxonomy): domain Bacteria; phylum Bacteroidota; class Bacteroidia; order Flavobacteriales; family Weeksellaceae; genus Chryseobacterium. Next base: position 27,007 of record JASLCD010000284.1, on the reverse strand, counting down.
TTATTTCGGAATCTGATATCTTGAGCAGGTAGATTCAGAAATAAAAGAAAAGTAGACAAGAAAAGTAGAGTAAGCTTCATCGTATTTTTAATTTTTAAGACCATATTTTTTTTAATTCACTTGCAATTTCATCTGCTTTGCCCTGTGTGATCCAGTTAATGATTCTTATTTTAATATTTTTTTGTAGAAGAATGACGGAATAGGTTGAACCACTTATTGAAAAATGGTAGCGGATTCCAAATTGATTTTTCTCGATCATAAAGTCTTTGGTTTCAATGTGATCTGTTTCTTTTTTCAGATAGATTTTAGGGCTTGTGAACAATTTGTTTTTGTACGTTATGGTTACGGTTTCGGGATCAATGGTAAGAATTGTTTTTCCGAAATTATTCCATAACCAGATGTAAAGAAGGAAAATAAAAAAACAGATTGCCAAAGCAGCTATAGAAAAACAGTTAGCGATTGCAAAAAAATTACCGTATTGAAGCAGTCCAAGAATGATCATAATCAACCCCATCAAAAACGAGATGATTAAAGCTATACTCGTGAAAACGGTTAAAAGCCAATTGGTTTTGTGCTTTATTTCAATGGTGGCTGGCATAATCATCTATACTTTGGAGCAGTTTTTTTTCATATAACTTTGTTTTCTCAAGCCCGAAATTGTTCATCCTGACCGTAGGTGAATCCAGCTCCCAGCTGGGAAGATGAGTCGAAAGCTGATCTTCTAATTTTATGATTCCGGGGGTTACCTTATAGTCAAATTCATAACTTTTTTTATCAGTAATCACTTCCAGACCGGATTGTTTTTTATCAAACGGGGAGGGAATGGTGAACGAATATACAGAAACAATCTCTTCCCATTTTATAAACTCTGAAGTGTTATTTTGTGTAATGCAAAACCCGTTATTGGTATATTGAAACTGTCCGTTTTCTGCATGTTTGTTATTCATTTCTTTTTCAACAGATTCATAATTTTCGCTGGGGAAGAAAATCTTTGCCCCTGCAAAGCAGATGATGACAAAGCATAAAAAAATAATTGAATAAGATATTCTCTCACTGTCAAAAACAGGGTAATAGAAAAGAGTCGTAATTAAAACCAGACAGGTTAGTGCAATTATCTTTTTCATTTTATATTTTTTCAAAGTACTTATCCTTGAACTGGTAACGGACTCTTTTTGCTGTGATCTTAGAATCATCGAGAATCAGAGGAATACTGATAATTTTCTTTTTAGGGTCGTATTGTATATTTAGATTTTGGGCATCTTCGAAAGTCATAGGTTGGTTATGATTAACTGAAGCTGAAAAGTCGAGTTCACAGCTCAGTTCATTTTCGATCCCGGTAGAAGTTTTAAATAATCTCGCATTGCTGTTTAATGTATTATTCTCAATAGAGAATGCCTTTACAGTGATGTATTGAAGAGCATTACTGTAGACTGCGGAATTTTGGGCAATATAGTATTTTTTATCCTGAGCTATGATATCGTTAATCTGGTAGTAGGTACATTCCGAATCATACTCCATATTGCTTTTTGAAATTTCAGCCCGAACTTTTTTACCGGATTCATATTGAAATACATTTCTATAGAATTGCATGGTGCCTCCAGTGAGAGTATTCCATGAATAGATTCTGAATTTTCCATCTTCCGAAGTGCTGACTACCAGTCCGTTTTTTTTTAGAGACTTGAAATCATGTCTTAGGGTTAGCGGATTGGATCCATACTGATACAATAGTTTTTCAAACTTTCTATTGGCTGCATAAAGAGAATCATAGGCAGATTCATGATGATTGGTATCGTGCCAGTATTGAATCCTTTGAAAAGAATAATTCAGCTCTTTTTCAATAGCAGAAATACTTTTCCCGGGTTCGCTGCAGGAAATTATTAAGCATAAAAAGATTCCTACTATTTTTTTCATGGTTGGAAAGCGAATTAGTTTTATTTTTTGCTTTTTAACTGAAAGACATTTCCTTCAGGATCAGTGCCATCACAGAGCCAGTATGGGTAGCTGTCAAAAGTTTTGATCTCTCTCATCTGAATGTTTTTTGAGATCAGCTCATTTCTGGCAGACTCAATATCGATATCAATGTCAAAAACAATTTTGGTATTATTGTCAAAAAGATGATCTTCTTCTTCTATTTTTTCCAGATACTGATCTCCGATTTTATGTAAACCAATATGTGCACTTCCGGCATCAAGCAAAACCCAGATTGGGTCTTCCTCAATCACTTTCAGATTAAAATGTTCCACATAAAAGTTCCTGAGCAGCTGTACATTTTTTACATACAGAATAATAGTTCCAAGCTGAACATTCATGTTTTGTCTGTTTTAAGGTTAAACTTCATAAATAAGCTGCACTACACCGGATTTGAAAACGTTGGTGGCTACCAGCTTCAGATTTAGTCTTTCCTTTAGATCTTCAAACAGAGGTTTTCCTTTTCCAAGAGCAATTGGGTGAACAGAGATTCTGTAGATATCAATAAGGTTATGCTGGATAAAGGTATGAATAAGACTAGCTCCTCCATACAGCCAGATATCTTTTCCACCCCGGTGTTTTATTTCAGAAACTTTTTCCACAATGTCAGAACTGATAAAAACAGCATTTTCATCTTCTCTGCTTTGACTGGAAAACACAAATTTATTCTTTGAATGAACAGCTTCCCAAAGTTTTTTTTCTTCAGGACCTGCATTTTCTTCCGGCTGATAATTTCCCCATGCATCATAGCTTACTCTTCCATAAAAGATAGTGTCGATACCTGCGAGAAACCCATCAAAATTCATGTCATCATCCATGATGCACCAGTCGGTTTCTCCATTGGGACCTTCAATAAAGCCGTCTAAAGTAGTTGCGAGATCTAATATTACTTTTTTCATTTTTTAATAATTAGTGATTAGGAATTCAAAATTCTAAAATGGTAGGAAAGATAGGCATATTTACTTTTTTCATGATGCAATTGAGGTCACTTTATTTTGCAGATTCTGTGATCCCTATCATCACTCCGAAATTTCCATCTTGCTGAATCCAGTTTTTCTCCGGGAGATAAGTTCTTGAAACATATCCGTCAAGATATAGAGCCTCTTTACATCCTGAATTTTTGAAAAACTCTGCCAGATGATAAAAATTGATTTCTTTTTTAGACATTGCAAAAAGGAGGTCTCCATTTTCCAGAACTCCAACACCGTTTCTGATATTCAGATTTTTAGAATTTTCCTGAAAGATAGGGTTTATTTTTCCGTGTGTGATGAGCATTGGTCCGGATTGGGTGGCATATCTGATGTCTTTACTTTGTTGGTATTGTTTAGTTTGCACAATTCCTGCACGGTGATTGAGGGTTAAATAAAATATTCCATTAGGCTGAAGATAAAAGTTTCCGCTGCCCTGCAGTGTGTCAATGGGTTTCAGGATTTTGAAATCTTCAATATAAAGACCTTTCGGAGAATTGTCAGGCTCAAACATTCCTCCGTTCATCGCAAATAGTAATTTTTCGTGATGGGATTCAACATGATTTTTCAGGTGGTCAATACTTTTGAGAAGCTCTCCCTTATCATTTTTCCAATACAGGTGTATGTTTTGTTTTTTAGGATTCACCTGATAGGTTATAAAACGACTGTCATCCTTTACTTTTTCTTTACAGCAAAAACTGCAGAAGAGCAAAATGAAAAGAAGAAAATACCAGATTGTTTTTAAACTACTGCGTCGGCTTTTTATTTTGGGAAAGAAAATATTAATTTTGATCATGATGTAGTTTTCAGAACAAATATATTGCTTTCTTCTTATTGATTTCAATGCTGTGTTTTTCTGCGCATAAAGCTTAGAGCTATAAGAAACATAACGATCACAAAAATGGAAATATAAATGATGATTTTATACCTGTTATTCTGTTGATGAAGTGTTGATATTTCTCTTTTTTGTTCTCTAATTTCTCTGTCGGATTGTTTGTCGTCCACAATCAAATCTGTAAGTTCAGAATCATTGGAGGTATCAGAGTTTTCAGATAATTTTTTATACTGAGAACTTAAAGACTCCAGTTCTTTTAATTCTTCCGGTGAAAGCTCATCCAGCTTTTTTTGAATAAAACACTGGTCAGAGTAGAGAAATCCGGTATCCTTTCCATCATATGCGAAAATCAGATATCTCCCTTTTTGGGTAAAAAGAACATCGCAGGAATGCAGCGGAGATCCGAAAAGGGTAGCATTGTGTGTATAAAATCCATCATAGGAATCCGATTTGTAGGTCTTATTGATTTTTACTTTACTTATAATATTCTGGACCGTTTTAAATCCAGATGGAACTTCTGTAATATCATATATTTCACCAATAAAAACAAAATCAGCACTTTCAAATGAAGATTTTAAAGTAGGAGTGCCATTGCATTTGCAGGCAGCTATTTTCAAAGAAAATAATACTAGAAAAAGTAAAAAAGCCTGGATTTTACAAGAATTATAAATTGAAGCTTGTTCATCAGCTTAGCGGTAAGGCAGATTAATTTCTTCAATTTTTGTTCTCAAATCTCCAATGGTGAAGGTTTCTGAATTACATTGAAATTCAGGAATATCGTGTTTGGATAAGAAATCATTTAAATCATCACAATCTTGCAGAATATTGAATTCTTTATTGTCTAGATCTAAAACAATTCCTTTGGTTTTTCCATTGATAGAGTAGGTAAGTGGACTTAATGCTCCTAAAAAAGCCTTGGACCATAAGCCTTTCATGTTTTCTTCAAAATAAATAAATCTTCCATAATTCACAACTTTGCAAAATCTTGAATACTGGTCAGGATCATATCCATTGTCTTCCTTATTGGTATATTTCCGATAAGTCTGAAAATACATTTCTCCTTTATGCGAAACAGCTAATGGAATTCTCACTCTTTTATTTTTTTGCTTGAAATAAAAGAATGCTTTTTCCGGCAGATCAAGAGAATCACATTTCTGGCAGGCTTTGAAATAGACTTCTTCAGTTGAAGATGGTTTTTTATTTAAAACATCTTCCAGAGTCATATAAACCCCTTCCGGAAAATCTCCTTTTTTGATGGATGGATATTCTTTTTCTTGTGCAGTTACTATGCTGGAAATAAAAAGAAGAGCAAATAAAATATACAGTTTCATGGGTTTATTAATTTTTCGGCAGAGCAAAAATATAAAAAAGTTAATGGGAAATTATTATTAGAGAGATTTTATTCAATGCCATACAACATAATTCTTAGTTAAATTATTTTCTAAACCGTAATGTCTGAATTGCCTTTAAAAGTTCTACCTGACTTTCTTTCTTCAGATTAATACCATATAAATTAAACTTGATATTTCCTATGGGATCTGTTTTGAGGCTGTCTATGTAAATTCCTGTTATTCCTTTTCCAATTTGTTTGGGTTCTACTATTTTTGCCTTATATCCATCAATTTTTTTATAGGATATTTTACTTTTGACAAAATCTTCTCTATTAGCATTTTTATCAATGACAATAAATTCTGTTGTGTCAGCCTTTGGATTCACGGCTAGAAGTTCGTTGAAATCTTTTCTGCTAATAATCGTGACATTTTCTTCTAATGAATAGGAATAAGGTCCATAATCGTAGAAAATAGAATCATTATTTTTTGTGACGATAATTCCGGCATTACTATCATAAGCTTCCGGTTTCAATTTTTTCCAACTTCCTGGAGCCTTTAATCTAAAATCACCAAAATCTAGTGACCGTAGTGAATTCTCGGAACAACTCAATAGTATAAAAGAAGTGAAAATGAATAAGAAAGTTTTTTTCATAGCTTTATTGGAACATGTTTTATAATAGGTTGTTATTCCTTTTTTAGCTGAATTTTATTTTTTGTAAACCCTATTAATACATTGTGCTCAATAATATATCGGGTTGAGTCTGTTTTTAAAATTATTTTTCCGCTTTCATAGTTGCAAACTCCTTCCTGAAATGAATACGAACTTCCGGGATTTACAGATTCTGTGATCATAAATGTATGATCGGGTTTGTGAATGCTAATATGATAATTTTTTGTATCGTGAGGAAAGCTATAGTTGATCCAAATTCGATTTTGGTGTCTTCTGATTGCATTTGACCAAAGAAAACTAGCGATCATGACGGTAACAACAGAATTGATGATAAACAGCAATGATAAGTTTCTTTTCTTTGTTATCCACAAAATAACTCCTGCCAACAGATTAATGAAGAATACTAGGGGATAAATTATGACAGCAGCAATTGAAATGCTGGGATCTGGATCAACATAGTAGAACCACGTCCAGATAACGAGAAAATCAAGGATGGATAAAATTAAAATTTGCAGGGCTAATTTCATTTTTTGAGAAGATAATATTGCTTTTTATTGGATTGTTTGATCTTGAATACTTTGCTTTCCGAACTCTTCTGTTGTCATATAGAGTACATAAAAAAATCCGATTTTAAAATAAAGGCTCCCCATTCATATCCGTGGTCAGAATTTCACTCATATAATCAAAAAAAGGTCTCATGGCAAGCAAAGTCAGAAGGGCTTCTTTTTGAAAATTGTCTGATAAAACCTCCTTATCTGTAAATTTCCGCATCACCAGAAATTGCTTTTTCCTGATTAAATCTATAGCCGGATGATTTTTATCAAACCCACGAGGTGCTGTTTTTACAGCGTCACCTTTAAGTTCTCCAAAATATTGTATAAAAGTTGTATCAGAGGTAATTTTTTCAATTTCTGTACTGCTGATTTCAAATTCTTTACGGATTCGAAGTAAATCTTTGGCTTCAGGCGCCCAGAATCCTCCACCTACAAAACTGTTGCCCGGTTCCAGCTGAATGTAATATCCGCCTCTCAACATGGGTTTCGAACGGGAATATCCCACTCCGAAATTGGTTTTATAAGGCGTCTTATCTTTTGAAAAACGAACGTCTTTGTAAATCCTGAAAATATAGATTCCTTTCAGATTATCGTATTCCTGCAGCTCGGTATAAATCTGATTAAAAAAAACTTTGTTTTCTTTTACAATGACATCATATTCGGATTTATGTCTGGCAAACCATTCTCGGTTGTTATTTTCTTTTAAATGGGTGAGGAATTCAAATGCTTTTTTCATATTGTTGTATGGATGTTTTACTTCTGAATATTTACAGAAATTTTCCGACTTCTTGTAATTTAACGATTTAAGTAACTAAGTAGAACAATTTAGTTAAACTACCCAATTTTTTTGTTCCAAAATGAGCTTGTATCAATTTTCTTTTTTTCAGCGTGACGAATTGGAAAAATATCTTGTAAAATTCCTTTTGCTAAATTGCCACCCCAAAATATAATGTCACTGCCAAACATTGAAAGAACATTTTCTTCATGATCCAGTATTAAAAAGCGATGTCCCAAATAGGGAATAATAGGAGGTACATTTTGGTTCTTAATAACATCTTCTGTCACGCGGTTGGCTTCCATGATCCATTCAATTCTTGTTTTCATTACAGGGATGTCATCGGGGTATGAATAAAATTTAGGACCAAAATCAATTTCTCCTTCACCACCATTATTATTTATTCCCGGTTTGTCTAGACCATTCATTGTTCTGTAATAGTTTTTTAATGACTCTGGAAAGGTGATGTTCAGTTGGTTCTGGAAATCTTCTAATTCAGATTCCGACAATCCTTTTTTCCATTTGCTTCCTTCCTGAATCTGGAATCCCCAGCATTCCATCAGGTCTACTTTCTGCCAATATCTTTCACTTTTCTTTTTTATCCATTGAAAGGTTGAAATTGAATTGTCCAGTTTTTTAAATTGTCTTTTTTTCATAACATTTCTTCTAATATTGATACAAGTTCCGGGATTTATAGAAGCGGATTGTTATCTATTAATCTTTGTTTCAAACTTTCTGATAACAAATTGTTTTCTAGTAAGTATTGGGTCATTATTTTCAGAAAATACCTGCATTTCTTTACATAATCTTTATCTGGTAACACACTATCTGTGTCATTTAAATAAGTGTTTGCTCTGTTGATAAATACTCCGGCCCCTTCAAATTCTTTGCTGATGAAAAGTGTTCCAATCAGGGATATGTAAGAAACAAATTGATATTCACTGTGGTTTCTGCGTAAATATTGAGGAGGCATCTTTTTGTTCATTTCCTGAAAATAGGATATGATTCCAATATCTTTCAGGTACTTTTCCTTATCAATTACAAACCAGTCGTCCACTATTTCGCCATCAAAATCCATTTCAAGATCATAATATCCGATGGGTTCTAGGTTTTTGATATAGATTTCGTTTTCTACACAAAGACTTATTCTTGCCCGGATAGTAGGTTCTTGGTATTGTTGTTCAATCAGATATTGGTATCCCTCAAATACAAAAGTAATTTCGTGGCGGGCAAAGCCTCCTATCAGTTCTTCAGGATCTTCTGAGAGTATTTTGCGGAGCGTGTGAAATGCTTCATTTTTGAGATGAAATTTTTCAGCTCTTTCGGTGAGCAATGTTTGAAGTTCCTGAGCGGTCATATTATGATGATTAGTTCCCAAATCTACGAATAACAAGAAAATCTTTGTGGATGAAAAAACTGTTTACGCCAAAGATTGACATCAATACAGAATATCTGCATCTGTATGGATAAGAAAAATTGCTTCAGAAAAAGTATCTGCTATCTTCACAGGTATTTCATCTATTTTTAAATATCCCGTTTTTCCCTTTCACAAAGCCGATATGATGCGCGTTAATAAGATAGTCTGCCAATACAATGAAGTTCTTATCATTTTCGTTATGATATTCCTCCAGAATTCTTACTAACGGCCAGATGGAAAACATATTCTTTGTCCAGTCCCAATCTGCAAAACCATCCATTTTTAAATAGAATTCTTTAAAATCATCAGGAAACTGAAAGTCCATCATTTTCTCAGCTGCTTTAATGGATTCTGATGTTGCAGGAGGACTTACTTTAATATTTTCACTGGCCCATTTTTCTTTAATTTTATCAATATGGAGATAAATCATTTTAGAAAAAATATCCACCCACTAATTTTACAAATACTTCTCTGTCTCCAATTTTATAAATGGTTAGAATACTTCCGTCTGAAAGTTGTCTCATTTTTTGACTGAATTCAGCTCTTGGTCCTGAGGTAGCGAGATTTTCAAGTTGTTGTAAAACTTCTCCGGGGGTTAAAACACAAATGGCGGTCTCTTCACTTTTCCCGTCACCACTTTTTTCTATCGTTTGAATGATGAGATCTTTTTGCTTGGCACATAATTCTCTTTTTTGATGATCATCAAGTGCGCTATAAATATTCATCATATCATCCAGTAAATTTTTGTTGAGAGGATTGATGGCGTATTTTGATTCTGCTTCAGCCACCATTTTTTCTGCTTTACTTTTTGACAGTCTTTTTTGAGCAGGTTTCCAGAATGTTCCGGATTCACTGTTATAATTTCCAATGGTGTAATCAATTTTTATGAATTTACTTCCATAATACAATTGATTCAACTGTTCCTGGGTCAATTCGGAAGGGTTTACTTTGAATACGTCTAAAAGTTTATAAAAATTTTCCTGTGGGTTTTCGGTGACATTCTTTTTAATAAGCTCAGTGTTTATCTGTGCAGAGAAAGCCTGAAAAATTAAAACTAAAATACCTGAAATAATATATTTTCTCATTGTTTTTTATTTAAATTTGATTATCAACCTGTGTTAGTTATTGTTTTTGTTTATCATAAGGAATTCCATCTTTTCTGATTTTTAATTTTTTATTCGTCTTTTGTTTTCCAAAGTAATATTTCTGTGTCACTCAGTATTTTATATTGGTGATCTATTTCATTCCAGAAATTGATGATGATATCTTGTTGTTCTTTGTTTTTTAAAACAGCAATAATATGAGTTTCTACATCATAATCTTTAGAATAATGCATGTCAAAATCAACACTGGCCCAGCCATTAGTTATAATTTGGCATAATCTGTCAACATCATCAGTATTTACATACTTTCTCCTTACAATTCCGGCTTTAATGCTTTCAAAAGTATTGATGATTCTGTATTCATCAAAGAGATTGTCCGGCAAATGTTTGTAATAATGAGCATTGTTTGATCCGGAACCCAAAATGGTATAATTCTTCTGTGATTTATCAAAAACAATAGGTCCGACTCCAATTAACTTTCCTCTTTCATCATCCTTATCATATTTTTTATGCTTCCAGAAAATAAAAATATAAGGCTCTGTTTCATAATATCTGAAGATGGTATAATCAGGATTTATTTCATCTTCAATCATTTTTTGTACTAAAATTTCGTCTATCATCAATTGTTCTATTTTGAGAATGCTTGTCCTTAATTTTCTTTTGTATCCTGTGCACTTTCGGTAATATCAGCTGCCTGTGTACTTTTAATAGCCGATTTGGTTGAAGATGTTGTACTTCCGCCGATGATATATAATTTATTGTTATATACCTCCGCGGCAGCATGTCTTCTGGGGATCATATTGGAGGATAACTGATGGAATTTATTGGTTGCCGTATCAAAATAGGCCAGAAAGGCCTGATTATTATAACCTCCTGCTATAAAAATCTTATCACCGGATACCGCTAATGAATGTCCGGATATCCCGGAAGGCATCGTATACTGATCGGTCCAGCGATTGGTGTTGAGGTCGAAAACATTGATCAGGCGGGATGATGTCCCATTAAAACCACCAATGACATACAGTTTATCATTCACAATTTTGCCCCTTGCTTCTCTGGCGGTGGGCATATCCGGTAATGGATGCCATGTATTGGAAGCTATATCATAATATTGGAATCTGTTAGAAAATACAGTCGTTGCAGCATTGTTGAGTCCGCTTCCGCCAAACACATATATTTTCCCATTATGGATAGCAGAACCTGCATTTCCGGTATAAGAACGGTTAACAGCTCCCTTCGTTACCTTTTGGGTTTCAAGGTCTACTATTTCAAGATGGCTGTTTCCCCAACCGTTAAAAATATAAATCTTATGATCGTAAGTCTCCGAATTTGCAAATTTTTTGGGACTTAGAGTAACATTGAGAAGACTCCATTTATTAGCGGTAATATTATATTTTTCAATAAAATTGGCGCTACCTCCGTTTTCCTGATATCCATTGCTCACATATATATTATCATCCACGATGACACTGGTTGTGGCTCCTCTGCCTGCAGACATATTAGCGAGCGTTTTAAACTGAAGCGTTTGTGCATAGGTGAGCAGTGAGCCCAAAAATGAAAGGAATAATAATTTTGTTTTCAATGGTAGTAAGATTTCGTGTTTGTTTTACCTATTTATAGAAACAAATATATGTAAAAGCTGAATCTGAAGTGGGAGACTTCGGATTTTATTTTTTTGATGGCGCCAGGTCTCCCGACTTTGCAGTGCTGGGTACTGATAGTTTTTTGTCTATGGAGATAACGGGATATTCAGATTGAACATTATTTCATTAATCTCTGCAAATTGTGTACTTCTAATAGAGGAAGAGGGAAGAGTATTTGTATTTCCACCAATGATGTATAATCTGTTGTTATATACTTCTGCAGCTGAATGTCTTCGGGGAGCCATATTGGATGATAACTGATAGAATTTATGGGTAGCAGTATCAAAATAGGCCAGAAAATTCTGATTACTATAATCACCTACAATGAAAATCTTATTATCAGCTACTGCTAATGAATGTCCGGATATCCCAACAGGCATTTTATACTGATTGGTCCAACGATTCGTGCTAAGGTCGTAAACATCTATCAGATTGGAAGAAGTTTCATTAAAACCACCAATGACATACAATTTATTATTAACAACTTTACCCTTTGTTTCTTTGGCTATGGGCATATCCGGTAATGGATGCCATGTATCTGAAGCAATATCGTAATACTGAAATTTATCGGAATATATAGGGGCACCGTTTAGTCCGCTTCCTCCAAACACATATATTTTACCATTATATATGACAGAGCCGGAACCGCCGGCATAATAAGGATTCATTGCTCCTTCGGTTACGGTATTGGTTGCAAGATCTAAAATTTCAAGACGACAGTTCCCCAAACCGTTAAAAATATAGATTTTATTATGGTAAGTCTCCGAATTAGCAAATCTTTTGGGACTTAGAGTTGTATTGAGAATACTCCAAGTGTCATCGGTAATATTATATTTCTCAATGTAATTGGCTTCTTTATCTGCTGTATAGCCATTGGACACATAAATATCGTCATTCACTATTACACTTGTTATGGCCCCTCTGCCTGCAGACATACCGGCGAGATTTTTAAAATGAAGCGTTTGTGCCTGGGTGAGTAATGCGCCCAAAAATGAAAGGAATAATAATTTTGTTTTCAATGGTGTTATATTTTAATGTTTATCTTGATGAGTCTTATTTAACCCTACTTAATGTTATTACATTTTGATGACCAACAATGGCTTCAAATGCTTCATTCTGATGCTGTACGTCTGACCATCCCTTTTTAGCAAGCTCTGATCTGACTTCTTCCTCTGATTTATCTTTTAGAAGATGATAATAAGTAAAATCAACCACTTCTGGTGGTACTCTTTCAATAAGAAATTTTGTAAGCACATTAGCTATTTTCAAGTAAACAAAAATACCGGTTAATCCAAGTTGTATAATCCAGATAACGATCCAGCCAATCCATCCGGTGTTTATCTTGTTCACAATAAAACCATGTGAAATTCTTATTTGTAAAAAATTCAAAAATCCAATTCTCTCCAGATTATTGGTATTCAGAATTATTTCATATTGAAAATATTGGTTTGAGATATAGGTTAAAAGTATCATCGCACCAAAGAGGTACTGCAATTTATTAAAATCTGTATAGTTTGAAAATCTAATTATATACTTCATGACAAAGACAAGAGCTGTGGCCACAAGGAATTCAAATAATCCAATAAAGTATAATCCTTTTATCGAAAGCAGTGCTAATAGAAAACCAGTTATTAAGGAAATGGATATACCACCAATCACGGGTAGTGTTATATTGGGTGTTTTTGTTGGCCTGGGGGAAGGTAAAGTTTCAGGAATTACATAATCATCCCAATTGTTTTTCTTTTCTATTTCTTTTTCGAGCTCCTTAAGCGCTTGGATATTGAAAGTCTTTAATGTTTCCTGATAAGCATAAATAAATAGTTTAACTCTTTTAGAATTTTTTCCATTATCCCATATTTCGCTTCCTAAGGACTCGCTTTTTACTGAAACTGAACCATTTTTATAAGTGGCTGTAATAATTTCAGTCCAGCGCCAGTTCACCCAACCTGTCACCTTATATTTTGCTTCCACACTGTGATCATCTTTATAAACCAGATCCCAGCCCAGCTTTTCAAATGTTTTTTCTGCAATAGCAATGAAAAGGGTTTCGTTGACAAATGTTCTGAATTCATCTTCATATTTAGGTGTAAATCCAATACTGTGCTTTCTGGGTATTGTTTTTTCGTAGCTTTTAAAGAGGTCTTCCATTTTTATTTTATTTTTTCGGGATGTTTTTTATACCATTTGTATAAAGCTAAGCTTACTAATAGAGGCATAATAATTCTATCTGTAATTAAGAAAAAGAATAATCTAAGGATGTTGAACTCTGAAAGTATATCGATCAGAGTACACTTTATCTCGAATATCTTAGGTCGGGTTTTCTTCTGTTATGTTATTCCTTGCCAAGATTGTATGGATTGAATGAGTACTATTTAAAGTTTAGTTTCAAAACCTTTTTGCAGTGCTTTTAGCTCAGGTTCTGTTAAATTTCTTTCATTGATTTTCTGCCATAGCAGCTGTGCCTTTTTGAGTTCCGTTATACCGATCTGTTTAACGGCAGCTCCCCACATCAATATGGTAAAATCTTTTTGGTTATAGATGACACCCTCAAAATTGATGAAAGCTCCATTGTTTTTTTCTACTGTGTTTTTGAAGTCTAATTTTCCTCCTTTAGATTCTGTTTTAATATATTCCTCAATATTGGAAGTTTCACTAGCAGGGTTTCCAATGATTTTTTCCTTTGTAATACTTTTTACTTCTTCAATAACATCATTATATCTTACAATTTTAAAATCTTTGTTATTGAATTTTAAAACCCCATTGTTGATGATCGCTTTAGTCTTTTCAATGCCAGATAATTCTTTAGCCCTGTTTTCCGAAATATCTCCCTTCAATTTTGACGGAATTTGAAATTTTTCATTGGTATGAGGCATTATTACATTGTAAAAAAATGAATGATCTTCTTTAGGAATCAGAATCAACATTCCACTGATATTTCCTTGATCAAGAATCATAAAATAGTAAGAGGGCAGTTTTGTGGAAAAATTCCAATATTCATCTGAAGTTGGATTTTCACTTATAAAAACAGACGATTGTTTATTATTGATATTATCTTTAATGGGGTAATAATTTGAAATTATTTCAAGATTTTCAAAACTGAGATTTTCTATTTTCTCACTGTTGAATATGGGATTCCCATTTTTATCAAGCTGGGAGTACAGGTTTGAACTTGTAATAAGAATTAAGAATATAAATAGTAATAATTGTTTTTTCATGGGGAGTTGTCATTTTAATTTATTGTTCCTGGTTGAGAAGCTTTGCCGATCACATGCAGAATTAATTTTCCACAAATAATTTAAATTTGACAATTTCAGCTGGCGACTCCACAAGGATCCAGTAAAAATTATTTTCTTTATTTATAATTTGATAAATGTATTGATCTCCTTTTTTGCTGAAATTCTTTTTAGCACTATTATTACTTTCTATAAATTCCAGTTCAAATCTGTTTTTACTGATCCATTTGTAGGATAATTTTGAATAGGTTCCGTCAGGAAAAGTTTCTATCCAAAAATTTTTGTCAGTTTTTACGATTGTTTTTTTATCGCCATCATATTCTAAGTAGTAGAATTCACGATTATTCTTAAAGTTCTTGATTTCACTTTCGGATATTGTAATGCTGGGGCGCTCATTCAGCCTTATCCAATTATCGCTTTTTATAGGATCTACTCTTTGCAGATAATCTTTAAAACTCTGACATCTATTTTGTAATCTGAAATAGATATGATCAAATTTATCCTGTCGTTCTGAATCCGGAAACTGAGCCAGATAAGGATAAATAAATTTTTGGCTGATACTTTTGATTTTTAGAGAATCATTAAGGCTTTCATTTTGCTTGAGATCCAGGCATATTTTATCAATCATTTGGTCGGTTGCATCTGAATGATTTTGTGTGTATAAAAATGTTGAGAGTAATACAGCTATTACAGACATGAATTGTCTCATGATAATGGTTTTAGTTTTTGCTTCCCAAATCTACGAATTACGATGATACTTTGGATAAAACCAGGGATTTTTATGTGACTATAATGATATAGAATCTGAAGGTGGCAGACTTCGGATTTTGTTTCTTGCGCAAAGTCGGGAGACTTTTCGGAGTGGAGGCTTGAATGATAGTTATTTTATTTATTGTTATCTATGATTTTGAGCATAAGTTCATTATTTCTCTTTTTGGCTTCTTCTATTGAATTGAAGTTATGATAAAACTTATTATAACTAGAAAAAAACAAACGGTTCTGCACAATGAACATATTTCCAATGGCAATCATATTTTTGGATGTGTTTTCCTTTTTGATGGTTACTAATGTAACATATTGCATAGAGTTTTTAGATAATGAATAGCTTTCTATGAGTATTGGCTTCTCAAAAACATTTTTTTCATTTATATTTTCAAGCCTTTTTTTTAAGGTCTCCCACTTATCAGAATTTAAATATTTTTCGAGGTAATTTTTATTTACCTCAGTAAAATAGGAAATATCTACATCTTTATTTTCATTGTGATTGTAACATAGATCTGGAAAAAATCATCGAACTGATCTTCCCATAAAATTTGTAAATTTTTATACAATTTTTTATTTACATAATAAGCCACAAAAGTATTTCCCGGAAAATTCTTACTTTGTATATAATCTTGGGATTCTGT
Organism: Chryseobacterium sp.; assembly: GCA_030146295.1. GTDB lineage: Bacteria > Bacteroidota > Bacteroidia > Flavobacteriales > Weeksellaceae > Chryseobacterium. Next base: position 11,104 of record JASLCD010000284.1, on the reverse strand, counting down.
ATTGTGAACTAAATTATACATTCCATCAATCCTGGGAATACATAAGCTTGCTTTTCCAAATTGGAAAGTGTTTTCACAATTTTTATCTCCGGGATTTATATGAGAGTGATTATATTGATCTGTATTGGTGCTTGAATTGGACTTTGTACAGCTGATGGCAAGAATCAGAAAAAATAGGATAAAAAATTTCATTGTATCATTCGATTTGCGTCTATTAACTATGATTTCTTATTTTAATTTTAGGATTCAATCCTATCAATATTTTTACTAAATCATAAAAATATACTTCTGTATTTTTGTATTCAGATAGTGTGATTTTGCTTTTTAATTCTTCATAATTTGAATAGTCAAAGCTTGAAATCCTTTCAATAATTTTATTTTCTTTCACAAGAAACAATGCGCTATATTTCCTATGCTTTGCAAATTCCTGCTTTTCAAAGAAATATTCCAGATCGTTGAACTGATATTTTTTAGAGTTAAATAATTTTTGAAATGTAATATCGTCTTTAGTGATTATAATCTTCGTATGAATCTTGTAAAAGAAAGTCCATATTAAAAATAAAGCGCCTGATAGAAAAGTTATTTTTAGTATGATCATTATACTAAAGGCACTTATTAGTCCCTTCACATTAGAGTAAATAATAAGTGAAAAAACCACAGATAGTATGAAGGTTAAGAAATGAATAATTAAAAATGATTCAAAATTTATTTTTGATTTTACCATGTTATGTTTTTATTGAATTTTGCTAAGTTAAAATATATATTAACGTGAGATCATTTGTAAAGGAGTAATAAGGTCAGGAAACTCTGCGTAGCAGATGCAGAAGATGATCAGTGATATTTTTTTATTTTTTGTAAAATAACAGAATCATTCCTATTTGTATTCTTTTCTATGAGAAGATCTAAAATAGCTCCATATAATGTTTTTTGTTTTTCGTTGGGAGCATTCATAGGGTTGATTTGAACTAACTTTCCATCGGAGTATACAATGATAATGTTTGTTGACATCCCATCTATGCCGGGTTTTAAATCCTTATCATTAAAATCTTCTGATGTAAAGGACTCTGATATTCGCTGAATTCTTTCGATATCATTTTGTGACAGCGTTGTTTTGAAGGGCTGCAGTTCCGGCCTTTCATTAAGATATTCCAGATGTTCCTTCTTTTCTTCAGCGCTTCTTTCTTCTCCATTTTCTTTTGGAGGTGGGGGAGGCGGATTATAAGAATCAGGGCTGTAAAAAATCAAATATTTGTCAGTGAAATTTAAGATGGTTTCAGCAGGAAGATGAAAGGTGGGATAGTATCCTATTTTTATCAGAACAGCCTTAGGTTTTTCTGTTTTGTGATCATTATTTTTCTTATTACAGGAGAATAGAAGTACAAGACAAAATAATAGCAGAGTGAAATTTTTCATGGTATTCAAATATACGTAGATGATTTTAAAATCAGAACACATACAATTCTGTTTTTCATTAAGTGAGATCTCCGGAAGTCACAAACGTATATATTTGTCATCAAACGAGTTCTCCGAAAGTTAAAAACAACTTTGTTTGTAATCTCCTGAGGCCTCCGGAAGTCTTATACAAGTTGCGGGAAACAAAATAGGATGCTGTTTTGTTTCCTGCAATAGGGTTTGTATCCAAATGATCATTTTATCCTTTTCAAATCCATTTCTGAATATAATCTATACTGTATATTTCCTGTACTTTCATACACTTTGTCGTATAGTACTTTTGCTTCTTGGTATTTTCCCAATTCATCATAAAGTGCCCCTAACATATAAGCCGCTTCTATTTGATCAGGTTCATTTTTTAAAATTTCTTTATACATCCTTTCAGCCTGTTCATTTTCATTATGAGCAAAATACCAGTTGGCTATTTCCCAATAATCAGCTAAAAGCTTTGTTTCAGTAAATTTCTTTTTTAGAGAATCTATACTTATTTCTTTGTAATCATTTCTAAGCTTGTCCATTCCTGTTTTCTTTAGATCAGCCATATGAATAAAGAAAGGATCACAATTATTTATTAATCTGATCATAAGATCTTTCATGAAATCATCTCTATTTTTGTTCGCTGTGCTATTATGGAAGTTTTCAAAATCTTTCTGAAGTTTTGACATTACTTCATAGGAACAAGTTTTAAATGTTTCATCAGTATAATTTGTTTTACCGGATAAACAAGTGCAAAATTCCTTTTCAAATTTTTGTGGAAAATCCTGAGCTTTAATGTGAAAAGAAACTGAAATAGAGAATAATATTCCTAAGAGTAATTTTTTTTCCATGTATAGCTTTATTTTATTAATGTTCTATGCTATCCGAAAGGTCCTGACTTTGGATTTTGCTTTTATTGGCGCAAAGTGGGGAGGTTTTGTGTAGTGTGGTTACTGCCTACAATGGTGCAAACTCATGTTAGCAACAGTTATTATTTTAATTGAATTTCAATCTTTTTCTCTTCCATAAATAACTTTATCCAATTCGGATTTTCATTATTTTTTGGAATGCATTCGATTAAACTTTTATTATTTTTATAATTTTCTATCGCTTTTTTCCCAAACTTGATTTTCATTTCATAAATTTCATTGCCATTATATCCAATCCAGGCTTTTGTTATTATTTGCCTGTTGTTTTCAATATTATGATAAAGTAATGATTTTGAGTCTTCTGGTAAATGACTTATACCATCACACCAAAAAGACTTAGCATAATATTTTATCTTTTCATTTTCAATGTTTTGGAAATCCAGAGACCATTCTAAATGACTGCAAAATTCTGAATTAAACACGGGTTCATTAAGATTATAATTAAAAGCACCACAATTGGGACATTCAATATATTCTCCATTCAATTTTTCAAACTCACATTCTGCACATCTTCCATTTCTATTGTTTAAATGTTGAATAATAATTTTCGCTTCATTTTTGTCTACATTGAATTCGTCAATTAATTTTTTTTCAGTAAATAGTTTTAAATCGCTTTGCATCAAAATATAAAGATCAAGCTTTTGTTCTTCAGAAAAGTTTAGAGTAATCACTTCACTTTTACATTTGTTGCAATTCGTTTTCATTCTTAATTTGTTTTTTTGTTACAAACATCCAAATTTAGATATTAAATTAACATTTGAGAATATCTATATGTTCAAATTTAAATAGAAAGCATTTGAACAAAAATTGTTCTTTTAGAATAGCTTTTATATTTTTCCTTTCCTTTCAAGAAGAAGATACGCTGCATCAAGCATTTTGATCAGATGAATGTATGGGTTTATCATATTTCTTTCCGGTAGCTTGTCATAGATTCCCATTGAGAAATAGACCATTCCAGAAATAAAATAATCAAATTCCTTAACGCTGTATTCTTTGAACGCTTTTTTAAAGACCAACAGAGGATTTTGATATTCTTTCTCAGAGAGCAGGCCAAGAATCAACGGAGAAACATCCTCCAACTGAGTATTAACCACCAATTTCTTTTCCTTCAGCATGATGAAGTAGCCTGCACGGATAAACGACCGCATCGCCTGATGAAAATGAAGAATGACGGACGGATCTTCTTGTATCCGGCTATTTCTTTTAAGTGCATAGCTCATAATGCTGTTTAAAAGCTCTTTGGATGCTGCCAGATCATTGAGCTGAAAAAATATTTCCATCTGCTGTAAGCCATTATGCTTCTTCCGGCCTTTCCCAAACCGGGACTGATAGTCTGTTCTGTTTTTTTTCATGAGTTTGTATTTTTTTATTGTGCGATTTTACTGGCTGTAAAAAGGGAACCCCTTCCATAGAAGCCTAATGAATATGATAGAATTTGTGTTTTTCTAAAAGCCCTAAAGCCGCAATGGATTGTACACCCCATTGTACCATATCTTGATACTTGATGTGGTAAAAGCAGGCTTAGAAAAAGATGATTGTAGAAAAGCAGAACAGCATGAAAATAAAAACGGCATGAGACTCTACAATATCTGAACTAGAGGTACTGGTATACCGTGCAACAGATAAGAGAGCCCACGCCTAGGTCGTGAGCTTCATACTTATCATCTTGTTGCTTTAAAAATTACCAGTTTTCTAGTACAAGACTCTAAGCAATAGCTTCTAATGTTCGTTGAAGTATCGCAAAGCTACATTTCTTGCAGCTTATAATACAAATATAATATAATTTCTTGATTGTAGGTTAATTCAACTACATTTTTTTATTGTAATCTTTCCAAATTGCTTTGGTAATGGTATTGTAATGGATAAAATTGAATTTCGAATAGCTTTTGGTAAAAGAGTTGAAAAATTTAGAAAGAAGATGGGATTAAGCTATCGTGAGTTAGCTCAGAAATGTGACGTAGACCATAGTAATATCAGTAAAATTGAAAAAGGAGAAGTTGATTTAAGAATCTCCACGATACAGGAACTATCTAAAGGATTAGAAGTTCATCCTCAAGAGTTATTTGAATTTATAATAAATGAAAAATCCTAGCGAGAGCTGGGATTTTGTTTTTATTAACCTATATTACATAATAAAAAAAGTATTGGTGAAAAAGAAGAGTGTTTATAATTTGGAGTTTAGCTCCGCATTTTACCAATACAATGTTAGCTGAAGTTTTTCTATTTAATAAATGGAAATTTTTTTTGAAGATTTTTGTACTCGGTCATAACCTGATATTTATTTTCATATATTTTCATATCCTTTGTAAATATTAAATCTGTCACACCCTTTTCAATAATCATATTTTTATTTGTTATTTGATAAAAATATTCAACTTCATACATACATAAATTTAAACTATCTTTTTTGACTAATAATTGTTCATAATGTTTTATTTGTTTTTTAATAATGTCAATAGAATCCCTCAGAACATTAAATTTTGCTTCTTTTTCTTTTACAGACTTATATTCTAACTTATTTACGTAGTCTTCATACATTTGCGAACCAAAATCATCAGTTCCATATTTTAATTCGTACAAATCTTTCGGCGATTTTGATTGTGATAATAAATGGTTTTTATATCTATACAATTGACATATATATACATATAATTCATCTTTATCAGACAATGTGTCAATTTTTAATATTCTCAAAGAGTCTAAGGATTTATAATCTGCATCATTTTTTAACTTTTCGCTAAAATAAATTTTTGCAGTTTTTAGAAATTCTTTTCTTTGTAATTTTTGTTCGTCTTTACATCCAAATAAAATTGGTAAAATAAACACTAAAATTAGCTTGCAAATATTTTTCATGGATGCAGTTTTTATAAAATTGTAGATAACGTCCAAATATATGCATTGCGCAAATATCACATATATATTATTGCGCTTATTTCATATGTGTATTGTACAATTGCCTGTTAAACAGCGGTTTATTTTTAGTTGTTTTTGGATAAACGCAATAGTATATAATAAATGGTAAACAAAGGAGTTATCTACAAAATAAAAAACCGCTCTACAAAAAGTAGAACGGTTAGTATATTTATTTCCACGGTCTCTAACCGTTACATCATTCCTGGTATTGATCTACACGGGATTTAAAATGTTATTGGTGTATTTCCAGGGAAATGCATAATAACCAATACCTTTCGTTAACTGCCCTGATAGCGTGTCGGAGCATTTCGCAATGTAATCTGTTATTTTATCCTTATTTTTATCATCTTTCATCAGCGTTTGCAAACTTGAGAGCCATGCTGTATTAACGCCTTGCTGATCCTTATGAGCCGCAAGATATTGCTCAACCTGGGTATCAATAGTATTACCAGGAACACCATTTCTTTTTTTATCTTCCGGAGCCCGGCAGATATTCACCGGATTCCAGGTTACAATGGAGAAAAAACCGCCTACTTTAGTCTCCGGATCGCTGTCTTCAAAATCAAACATGGGTGCCCCAATTTTTTCTCCATAGTCATAGACAGACTGCATCCATGAATTTTTAATAAAATTTTTGACATCGGGTAAATTTTTGCAGCTTTTTGCCATACTTTCCATCAGAGGATTCAAGACAATATTGAGGGTCTTTTGGGGTACAATATGCCCCTGATGATCATCAACTGCCACCCCAGGTCCATCAATGCTTACTTTTTGATAGATGAAGTTTGTAGGTTTGGTCTTACTGTCAAGATCAAAAGAGTGAAAGTTAACGGGTTTTTGTACACGATAAATGGGATTGTAGCCGTGTATTCTGTCATTATCTCCTGCCATAATAATTGTGTTTTACTATTTTACCTACTCTATACAGTTTTCGGTATACCTGTTTAAGAAAAATATATTTATTGTGTTTATTTGAAAACTTTTTATTTCTGTAAAATTAAACGAATGTAAGCGTTGAAAATACCGTATTTATTACCCCAAAACAGGTTAAGTATTTCTACTATTTGTGAAATATATTAGTGGAAAAATACTTTCATACACACGTGAGACTTATCTTTTTTAAACATTTAGTCTATAAAAAAACCGCTCTACAAAGTAGAACGGTTAGTATATTAAATTGCCGCGGTCGCTGACCGTTCTTGACATTCCATCATCCATTGTCATAGCTAGTTCAGCGCTCTTCATTTCAGTGATCACACATCAGTTGTAAGAAGCATTCCGGAAACAGAAGCTGCGTTTTAAAGGACAATTTATTCATACTGCCCAAATATCAATAGCTTTTCAATATTGTCAATATCGAGTTGGTTGTCTGTGTTTATTTTGCTGAGCTTAACTGAAAACTCTTGCAGTTCTTTCTGTACTTTTTCCACGGCGGTTGCTAACTGTTCTCTGTTCACTTTTACAATTGTTTGAAGGGGAGTAGGGACAAACTTTTCATAATCTGTTTCCTTTGTTGTTAGGTCGAAAATTATAAAATTGTCGATAAATGAGACCACTGGAGTAGGATGTCCCTGGTAATAAGTCAGTATTTGTTCTGTCACCAGATCATGCCAGCTTTCTATACTTCCCAGATCGCTGCAGCATTGAGGAAATATTTTGTCTTCATTGTCTATTCTTAATATATAACCGCCGGAAAATGCGGAACAAAGTTCTCTGTCATTATCATGCTCCCTCATTTCTTGTGTTTGCTCCAGTACAAGTTTGAGTAAGTCATCGTGGGAAATATCAGACATTCTGTATAATGGGGAGCCTTTCAGGTAGGGAGTGAGATCTTCTTTAAAGCCTGCCTTTTTATTCGAAAGTTGCCGGTAAAGTTCCCAGTCATCCTGATATTTCCAATAGGGGCCATTGTCTGGTATGTTTAGATCCTCATCATAATTTGTAATTTCAATGACGGGTATGAGTTCTATTTTCATGGTCTGTTTTTTACTTGTAGTTTAATGCAAATAAGATTCTTTTGTAAGAGCTATGGATTCTTTTTTGATAAAATTACCATTATGCGCATCATAATAGAAACAGTTGAGGAGGTTTTCTTTTTTATCATCCAAAAAAACTATTGTGTATATCCATTTATTTGTTTTTGTATCAATAGATGCTTTAGCGTTCCAAAAATGATTGTCGTTGAATATATTTTTTTGATAGTTTGTATTGAGTTTTGCTGCAACAATTCTTATGCTTACAAGTTTAATTTTCTTATCAATGAATTCCGGCCTGTCATCATACAGGAGATCCATGTCTTCCTCTTTTAATAATTCTCCTTGTTGATTAAATTCTTTCCAAATGCCAGTGGGAGTATGTCTTCCCAAATTTTCCTGGTTGTAATTTAATTGTAAGTTTTTGAAGTAAGAATATATAGTCCAATAGGAACCTTTCGTTATTTGCAAGAAGCCTCCTCCCTTTTTACTATAGCTCATGATAATCTTTGTTCCATCCTTACTGTCATAAAAAATACTTTCTTCGTTAACAGTTTGTGATGTGTTTTTTTCAGGATGAGCTATTAAAGAATCTCTAATTCTTTTGTATACAATGGTATCAAATTTATTTTCATTTTTAAAAGGAAAATACTGAGAATGGAAAGGATTGTATATAAGAAAGATAATAAGAATTAATATGCTTTTTATCATGGATAGTTTTCCGGTAAAAATACAAAAAACCGTTCTACAAAAAGTAGAGCGGTTAGTGTATTAAATTGTCTCAGTGATATGCTCTTAAGTAATTCCGGACATTTCCATCCATTGTCATAGCTGGTTCAGCGTTCTTCACTTCAGTGATAGCACATTTATTGGTCTGAGAGCAGAAACTGCGTTTTCAAGGGTGACACTTGTTGCTTTAGTTGGGGCAATATGCCTGCTTCATAATATTATTATTTGCCTTACTTCTAGATAATATGATACCAGCCTACATAGTTGGAGCCATCACCATTCATTCTGAATTCACAAGTATTGTGACCGTGTATTTCATTTATGACACCGGAAACTCTATTAACAGGCCTCCAGTCAACAGCTAAATCGTTTCCTTGTCGTGAAATTTGGCAGGCAAAAGTTCCAATCCAATCATCACTGTCATGCGGTAAAACATTTCCTATTATACTTATAATTGTTCCTGCAGCAATACCATATGGGTTAGTTGTAGATCCTAAAATCCCAGCTACTATATTTGTGTATTTTTGTGGGTTTCCACCATCTTCTTCCATTATTGATATTACTATTGATATGCTTTCTCCTTCATTTAGGTCAAAAGTAGCTAAATCTACATTGCTTATACAATGTTTATCACCACCATCGTTCATATCCCAATGGGTAGTTTCTCCAGGAAGACGATATCCAAATGTATCCCCATTTGAATATTTACCTACTACAATGATATAAATTTCATCTTCCCCGTATTCAGTTGTGTTGTCACAACATAATCCTTGCATTAATAATCTTGCCATTTTGATTAAGATTTAAAATGTACCTACTCTAATAATACGTTTTCGGTTTTCCGTTGCCTACTCTAATTTGGTTTTCAGCTACTCCGTTTGTTAAAATGTTTTATTACCTATGTATTGTTAATTTTTATTCTATAGTTAATATTAAAAATGATTGAACTGCGCTGTTTGTAAGACCAAAATTAATCGTTTTTATAAATCACTATCAATTACCCCTTTGTGTACTTTTTGAAACTAAAAACCGCTCTACAAAAAGTAGAACGGTTAGTATATTAATTCCTGGCATTCCACTACCCATTGACATAGCTGGTTCAGCGCTCTTCATTTCAGTGATTATACATTCAGGAGTAAGAAGTATTTTAGATAAGAAGCTGCACTTTAGTTGTGGAGTTGATAATGTCTAAGTTTTTGAATAACAGTGCTGTAATTATTCGTTAATAAATATAATAAGTTTATCCTTAGCTATTTTTGAAATAATTGTATCATTCCTTTTTTCAGTGATTTTATATTTTCGTGAATTGAATTTAATGAATTCTTCGTTTTCAGAATATTTTAATAGAATATATTTTTTTTGCTCATTATTATAATTCATTTCAAAAGGAAATGTGAATTTTTGAACTGCAAAACCTTCACTGGCTACAAACAAATATTCACTAAGGATTTTATACTTGTATTTATATATTTGTTTCATAAGGTATTTTTTATTTTCAAATTTTATGAAGCAGCTTGGAGGATAAATGTTGTTATAATTTGCATTAAATTCAGCACTGCCAACAGTTAATTTTAACTTGGTACTCAATAGAATTCCGGCGAAAATGATAATTAACAAAAATAGAATTTTAAAAAATTTCATTTAATAGTTTATTTCTGAAACGCAATAATATAATGTAAAACAAAACCACAGGATACAATCCTGTGGTAGCGGGAAGTTGAGTATAATCTTTTAATTGATAATTTCAGCATCCGGATTTTCGCGTAACTTGGCTATTCTGCTTCGCCAGTTTTGAAGTTCTTCTTCTGTTAGTTTGATCCAGTCGGTTACTTCCCCGACAATTTTTAAAGGTTCACTGCTTCGGAATGATCGGGTAGGGTTTCCCGGAAATTTTTTGTCTGTTACATTCGGATCATTTTCAAATTTCCCTGTGGGTTCCACAATGTAGACACGTTCGGGTTCGTCTCCTTTTGCCAGTGCAGCGGCAAGTCCGGCACCGTTTATGAGGGCTGTAAAGTAAATATGATTCATAATTATTTCGGGATAATAATTAGATTCAAATCCTGCGGTAAGCAGGTCTCCGGTTTTCAGATCAGCCTTTGTCCCATGATAAAATGGACCATTGTCTAATACTTCATCTGTAAAAGAAGTTCCTTTGCTATTTTCCATTGTGTGAAATGTATTTGAGTTTTTCAGAACCTGTAAACTTATGTATTTGTTTTTACATAAAAAAACCGCCCTATAAAAGCAGAGCGGTTAGTATATTAAATTTGTCTCAACGACACGTTATTACATCATTCCTGGCATTCCACCACCCATTGGCATAGCTGGTTCAGTGCTCTTCACTTCAGTGATAACACATTCAGTTGTAAGAAGCATAATTGATATTGGATAATTTTTTATGTATTTGTAAAAAGTTTTTTAATCTTCTCAATTACATTTTGGAAAGAGGTTAATTCATATCCAATATGTTCACAATGTAAAGATTCTAAAAATTCAGGTAAATTGGAATATATGTTTACTTTTAACGTTGCTATTTTTCTATTTTGATTGTTGAATAGGCTTATAAACTCATTTCCATCATCATCAACTCCATGTTTATATCCAAGAATGTCCTTTAAATGAATCGTTTTTTTAATAAATAAGAAGTTATAATAGACTAGATTTTCGCTTTGAATCTTGGCTCGTATCAATTCATAATAATTCTTTTTTCCTACTAGGTAAATCGTAAATAAAAAGATTAGGATAAAGTAACAGAACCATAAATAATGACCTTTTGAAATCATATTTTGATAAGCTCCTTGCGTAAAAATAAATGGCAAAGGTAATGTAATGAAAGAGAGTCCAATTCTAAATAAAACGATAAAATAATTTTTTATTTTTAGTGCCATTACATCTTTATTGATTTTCTTTTTAAAATAAAGTCCAATTGTCAAATATATGAAACTTTGCAACTTTTGAAAAGTATGTTTCTTGGTTATTTTTGTCTTACAAGGTGGTAAATCACTGAATCTTAATGCTATAAAGCAATATAAAAAACCGCTCTACAAAAGCAGAGCGGTTAGTATATTAAATTTGTCTCAACGACACGTTGTTACATCATTCCTGGCATTCCACCACCCATTGGCATAG
>JASLCD010000276.1 GCA_030146295.1 Chryseobacterium sp. | reverse complement strand
ATTTAATCCTCAAAAATATTAAAAATAAAGAAGTTTTACCTATTTATTTTTTCCACGGAGAAGAAGCTTACTTTATTGATGTTGCTGTAAAAGCCCTTGAGCACAACTTTTTGGAAGAAGATGAAAAAGCTTTTAACCAAACGGTTACTTACGGAAAAGATACTTCTTATCAGGAAGTTCTTTCTTTGGCCAGACAGTTTCCGATGATGGGAGACAAGCAGGTGATTATCGTAAAAGAGGCTCAGGATTTACGATTCAATGAAGAGGAAAACAGAATTCTGGAGTCGTATGTAGAAAACCCTGTTCCTTCTACAGTATTGGTTTTCGCACACAAACACAAGAAACTGGACAGCAGAAAAAAAGCAGCCAAAGCCTTAGATAAAGCCAAAGCACTTTTTCTGAGTGAATCTGTAAAGGAGAACAATCTGCCTAAATGGATTTCAGATGAATGTGCCAAACTTAAGATCAGCACTGCTCCCAATATTTCCCACCTTCTGGCAGAATATCTTGGTAACGACCTGTCAAGAATTGTGAATGAACTCAACAAATTAAAGATTATTCTTAAAGAAGGAGAAATCCTTGACGGAACTATTGTTGAAAACCATATCGGAATCAGTAAAGAATATAATATTTTTGAACTTCAAAAGGCTTTGGGAACCAAAAATGCCAATACAGCTTTTAAAATTGCCCATTTCATGGGAAAGAACCCGAAAAATAACCCTTTTGTCATGATGCTGGCAAGCCTTTACAATTATTTTTCAAACGTTATTATCTATCAAACGATGGCTGGGCAGTCTCCACAGGCAATTGCATCCCAGATGGGCGTCAACCCTTATTTCATCAAAGATTATGCAGAAAGTGCAAGACTTTATCCTTTAAAACATGCTACAAGAGTGATTTCTATTTTACGGGAATTCGACATGAAGGGAAAAGGGCTGGGGGCTGTGAATATGGGAGAAGCAGAACTGATCAGAGAACTGGTGTATAAAATTATCAACGTAGATAAGATTAAAATGAAGGTTTGATGCGAGTTGCGGGATAGCGAGAACCGTGATTTGAGGAGTAAAGGAAAATATTTTAAATTTTTACTCCAGACTCAGCCCGAACCGCGATTCTCCGTAAACCGAAGCCCAAAACCAACTTCTCAACGACTGCCATCGAAATTCAACATATCAGATATTGACAAGTATCATTAAAATAACTTTAAGGAGAAATTAAAAATTCCGAAATTAGCAGTCTTAATTCAAATTAAATCTTTTCGAACAAAGTAAATTATGGAGCAAAACATTTTAGATTGTGTGATCGTTGGATCTGGACCTTCTGGTTTCACCGCTGCTATCTATGCAGCAAGAGCAGACCTTAAACCTGAATTGTATACAGGTCTGGAGCCGGGCGGACAATTAACTACAACCACAGAGGTGGATAACTTTCCAGGGTATCCAGCCGGGATTACAGGTCCTGAAATGATGATGGATCTGCAAAAACAGGCAGAAAGATTTGATACCAAAGTTCATTACGAAATGATCACTAAAGCTGAATTCTCTAAAGAAGTTGGCGGTGTTCACAAATTATATGCAGGAAACAAAGAGATCCTTGCAAAAACAGTTATTATCTCTACAGGAGCTACCGCAAAATATTTAGGTCTTGAGGATGAGAAAAAATATGCTGGAGGTGGTGTGTCAGCTTGTGCTACATGTGACGGATTCTTCTACAGAGGAAAAGACGTAGTGGTAGTAGGAGCGGGAGATACAGCAGCTGAAGAGGCTACTTATCTTGCCAAATTGTGTAAGAAAGTAACCCTGTTGGTGAGAAAAGACGTTTTCAGAGCTTCAAAAGCAATGGTTCACAGAGTGGAAAATACGCCGAATATTGAGGTGAAATTCCACCATGAATTAATCGGGATTGAAGGTGAAAACAGCCTGGTAGAAAGAGCGGTAATCATCAACAACCAGACTCAGGAGAAGTCTACAGTAGATGTTGAAGGAATCTTTATTGCAATTGGTCACAAACCGAATACAGATATCTTTGCAGGTCAGATCGATCTTGATGAAAACGGATATATTGTTACAGAAAAAGGTTCTTCAAGAACAAACCTTCCCGGAGTATTTGCTGCAGGAGATGTTCAGGATCACATCTACAGACAGGCTATTACAGCTGCAGGAAGCGGATGTATGTCAGCAATGGATGCAGAGAAATACTTGGCTGAATTACATTAATTATATTCAGTTTATACAATACAAAGCGTGCCCGATGGGTGCGCTTTTTTTGTATTGTTTTTTGAACCATGAAGTTTATTGAAGTTGTGAAGGAAAGTTAAGAAAACATCGAAGATGTTTTAGAAAGGGTACGTTTCATCTTAATATTCTTAATTATTTAATTTCTCTTAATGGTTTAAATTAAATAATGTTTAAAATATACAGCTATCAATTTTATCGGATATAAAACCCTAGGGCCTTACAACAGCATGTTATATATATTCTTAGCACCCTTACGTTTTCCTAATAACTTTCAATAAAAATTGTAAGACGACTAACAAAAACATTGATATATTTGTGAAATTGCAAAATGATTTGAATTTGCATACAAAGAAACTATCAACTGAATAAAAAACGAATAAAAATGAAAAGAGTAACCGCTATTGGAGGCATCTTCTTTAAGTGTAAAGACCCTGAACAAGTAAACGAATGGTACAAAACCCACCTGGGATTACCCACCAGCCCATACGGCGCCAAATTCGACTGGAAAGATGAAGAATCGGATAAGAAAGGATATACACTGTGGAGCCCTTTTAAAGAATCAACCCAGTATTTTGAGCCTTCTGCCAAAGAATTTATGATCAATTACCATGTAGAAAATATTGAAACATTGGTAGAAGAGCTGAAGAAAGAAGGAGTAACCGTTCTGGATGAGGTGGCTACCTACGAGTATGGAAAATTTGTACATATCCTTGATCCGGAAGGAAACAAAATCGAATTGTTCGAACCGGCAGGAGAGTAGTCAGCTTTATTTCCCATAAAAAATTTTGAAAACCCATATTACGACACATATCACAACTGAAGACGTAATTATTCCCTCCTCTGGAGGGGTAGCGAAAATTCAAAGAATTTTTGACGGGGTGGTTTTCGAAAATTCTCATCTAAAATCACTTCCAGCCAGTTTGGAATGGTCTCCAGGTAGTTATGAAACCCTCTCCAGGTACTTGTATAACCCCCTGGAGGGGGTTCATGTACGGTCTCTACCCCCCTTCGGAACGGGGTATCTCCCCCGTAGTGAAGGGTCTCTACCCCCTTGGGTAAGGGGGTAGAGGGGGTTAAGTAAGGGGTTCCAGACCCTTATGGAAGGGGCTATAGAGGCTTCGGAAGGGGGGTAAACGGAATTTTTGAGATAGATAATAAAAAAACGACCTCCACTGGAAGCCGTTTTTTATTCCTATATAGAAGAGATTATCTCTTTTTTAGTTTTGCATTTTCTTCTTTTAAATCCTTAATCTGCTCTTTCAGAAGATTAATGTATTCTTGTTGATTCTCTAAAAGATACTCGGGAATATTACAGTATTGAATGTAATTGATACTTGAACTATCATTGAGAGTAGGTTTGTCATTGTGCTGTATTTGAGAAGGTTTCTCTTCTTTGATATCTTCCACAGAAACATTTAAAGCTGTTGCGAGTTTTTCCCATTCATCATCAAATATTCTAACGTCTCCACTTTCTTTTCTGCTGTAGTTGGAGACATCGGTTGCCAGAATATCAGCAATCTGCTGCTGAGTATAACCTTTCTGCTTTCTTAGATTTCTTAGTTTTTCCATTGTCATAGGATACCTGTGTTTTTACAAATATAGAAAAAATGTACGGTGTGTAAAGAGCAAAAACTATAAAATGTAAAATTGACTACAGCAAATAGAATAGTTTTTTATTCATGATCAGTCATCATGTTTTTTGAATCATTTCTAAAAGCTTTCCGTTCATGATAATAATCGTCTTTGTACTTAATGTAAAATCCTTACATTTAGCAACTAATCAATAAGTATATGGAAACAAAAGTCATCAAAATAATACACGTTACCGGAACCTACATCATTGAAGCCCCTCAGGGAAAACTTAATGATCTGAAAACCCAATTGGACAAATGCCTGAACAATGAACAGGGAGCCATTGTAGTAAAAGGAGATGACGGAGATCAGTTTGTATATCCGTCTGAACTTTTAAAAAACAGCTTCATTACAATCGTAGACAGGGAATAGGGGTGAGTCCGGGAAAAATAATTCCCTTGATTTCTAGTCTATTATTAAGTTTTGTTAAAATTTGTGTGGGAAAAGTTTTGCAGAAAATAAAAATCGTTCTATATTTGCACCACTGAAAACAACGGTATAGCCGGAGTTTAGGGAGAGTTGGCAG
>JASLCD010000204.1 GCA_030146295.1 Chryseobacterium sp. | reverse complement strand
GGCTGCGATTTCATAATAAATATTTTTTTATTTCTGAGAACAAAGTTATATTTGTACTTACTTTTATACAAGTACTTACCCTAAAGTATGTAACGATGACAGCAATCAAAGAAAGTTCAACCATTCAGGAAAACAGAAAGACAGTGCAGGATTGTCCTGTAATGTATGTCATGGAAAGAATTGGAGGATTCTGGAAACCTATTATCCTTTTTAATCTTTCCACGGGAGAGAAAAGATACAGCGAATTAAAAAAAGCAATTCCTGCCGTCACAGAAAAAATGCTGATCCAGCATCTGAAGCAGCTGGAAACAGACGGATTGATTATCAGAACGGCAAAACCTGTAGTGCCGCCCCATGTGACTTATAAGTTAAGTGATGCCGGGAATGAACTGGCTCCGGTTATTGATGCTATGGCAGCGTGGGCTTTTCAGGATATGGAAAGAAATGATAACAAATATGCTGAAGGAAACAGGTATATGGTGAATCAGGATCAGAATGCTTTTAGTCAGAATCTTAAAAAATAAAAAACAGGCGCTTCGAATGGAAGCGCCTGTTTTCGTTATTATTCTATAGAAGAATTACAAAGACTGCATGTCAATGACGAAGCGGTATCTTACATCACTTTTCAACATTCTTTCATAAGCTTCGTTGATGTCCTGCATTTTGATCATTTCAATTTCTGAAACAATATTATGCTCTCCACAGAAGTCCAGCAATTCCTGCGTTTCTGCAATACCACCGATTACAGACCCTGCTACAGATTTTCTTCCCATAATCATAGGAACAGTATTCAGGATCGGTTCCAGCCCCCCCAGATATCCTACAAGAACATGAGTTCCATTGATATTTAAAGTAGTTACATACGGATTTACATCATGTACATAAGGAACCGTATCAATGATCACATCAAACTTTCCTTTTACAGCATCCATTTGCGCTTCATCAGTAGAGATGACAACATGATCCGCTCCCAGTTGTTTGGCATCCTCAGTTTTTCCAGGAGTTCTTGAGAACAAAGTAACTTCAGCTCCCAGTCCTTTTGCCAGTTTAATAGCCATGTGGCCCAAACCACCCAATCCTACAACAGCTACTTTAGAACCAGGACCTACATTCCAGTGTTTTAAAGGTGACCATGTAGTAATACCTGCACAAAGAAGAGGAGCTACTGCTGCAAGGTCAAGATTTTCAGGTACTTTTAAAACGTGGTGAGAATCCACAACTACTTTTTGAGAATATCCCCCGAAAGTATGACCTCCCAAATGTTTGTCTTTCCCATTGTAAGTCCCTGTGAAGCCATTTAGACAATATTGTTCCAGGTCATGCTGGCAGCTGTCGCAATGTCCGCACGAATCTACGATGCATCCTACCCCTGCAAGATCACCTACTTTAAATTTGGAAACCTCGCTTCCGATTTTGGTAATTCTTCCAACAATTTCATGTCCCGGAACTACAGGATACAAAGATCCTCCCCAGTCATTTCTTGCCGTATGAAGATCAGAATGACATACCCCGCAATATAGGATTTCAATCTCTACATCCTTTGAGGTGACTTCTCTTCTTTCAATATTCATTTCTTTCAGATCTGCTGTGGTAGACTCCGCACCATAAGCTTTTACTGTGATTGTACTCATTTTTTATATTTAGTTTATTTAGGTTTATAAATTGTTATATTCTTCATCCGTTACAGGTTCCAGCCACTCTACAACTCCGTTTTGAGTGTTAGGATTGATCGCAATGTGGGTAAATTCGCTGTCCGGGCCTGCACCATGCCAGTGAATAATGCCGGGAAGAATATTGACGATATCCCCCGGGTTTAAAATCTTTACTGGTTTACCTTTTTCCTGATAGTATCCTGTTCCTGAAGTTACGATTAAAATCTGTCCACCACCATGAGAGTGCCAGTTATTTCTGCATCCTGGTTCAAAAATGACATTCCCTATCTGACAGTTCAGGTGGTCCTCATTGGGTTTTAGAATATGAACCCATGCTGTTCCTCCGGAGAAATAATCTGAAGGTGCTTTTTCCCCTTTTGGAAAAATGGTTGTGTTAAAAGTTTCCATAACGATACAAAAGTCGAAACTTTTCAGTAAACCGGACTTATACAGATTACCGAATTACTTACCAATTTTACAGACCCTATTTCAGTTACAAAGGAAAGTAGTAATTTTGAATAGAAATAAAAATATACTTCATGGAAAATCAGGAGGTTGAAATCTATAATAGTGTCTCAGAATACAATAAAATGGCCAATCATGAAACTCTGCATCCGCTGGTAAGTGTCATTGATTTTTCCAAATCAGATCCTATTTGTCAGCATAAAAGAAAATTTGGGTTTTATACTGTTTTTCTGAAAGATGTGATGTGTGGAGACATGCTGTATGGAAAACACAGCTATGACTATCAGGAAGGAACCTTGGTTTTCATCGCTCCAGGGCAGACTTATGGAATTTATAATAAAGATAAATATATTCAACCCGCAGGTTCTGCATTAATTTTCCATCCTGATTTAATAAAAGGAACCAACCTGGGAAAGAATATTAAAGACTATTCGTTTTTCTCCTATGATGTACATGAAGCATTACACCTTTCTGAAAAAGAACGTGAAATTATACTGGAATGCTTTAAAAATATCAAACTGGAACTGGAGCAGCCTATTGATAAACACAGCAAATCTTTAGTAGTCAACAATATTGAGTTATTTTTAAATTACTGTATGCGTTTTTATGACCGTCAGTTTATTACCAGAGATCATATCAACCAGGGAGTTATTGGTAAATTTGAAAATCTGGTCG
>JASLCD010000197.1 GCA_030146295.1 Chryseobacterium sp. | reverse complement strand
TTGGTTCAGGAATTATGGGAAGCGGTATCGCTGCTCACTTCGCCAACATTGGTGTTGAAGTATCACTCTTGGATATTGTTCCTTTTGAACTTACTGAAGCTGAACAGAAAAAAGGTTTGACCAAAGATGACAAGGGAGTAAGAAACAGAATTGCTTCCGAAAACTTTGAAAAACTAAAAAAAGCAAGTCCTGCACTTCTTTACTCACCAAAGTTTGCAGACAGAATCAAAATCGGAAACTTCGATGATGATTTGCCGAAAATAAAAAATACGGATTGGATTATTGAGGTAGTCGTAGAAAGACTTGATATCAAAAAGTCTGTTTACGAAAAAATTGAACAGTTCAGAAAACCGGGAACACTGATTTCTTCTAATACATCCGGTATTCCTATTCATTTCCTTACAGAAGGTAGAAGCGAGGATTTCAAAAAATACTTTGCAGGAACGCACTTCTTCAATCCGGTAAGATACCTTCCTCTTTTAGAGATCATCCCAACTAACGATACAGATCCTGAGATCATAGATTTCTATATGAATTATGGGGCAAAATTCTTAGGTAAAACAACCGTTTTGGCTAAAGATACTCCAGCTTTCATCGCCAACAGAATTGGGGTCTTCTCTATGATGGATCTTCTTCATAATGTACAGAAATTAGGACTTACGGTTTCTGATGTTGATAAATTAACAGGTCCTGTAATCGGGCGTCCAAAATCTGCTACGTTCAGAACAGCTGACGTTGTAGGTCTAGATACTTTGGTAATGGTAGCCAACGGAGTTCGTCAAAGCGGCGCAGAAGCGAACGACTTCAATGATGTATTTGCCCTTCCTCCTTATATCCAGAAAATGATGGATAACAAATGGCTAGGTTCAAAAACAGAACAAGGTTTCTATAAAAAAGTGAAAAACGCAGAAGGAAAATCTGAAATTCACGGACTGAACCTAGATACTTTGGAGTATGAACTTCAAGGAAAATCATCATTCCCTACTTTAGAATTAACAAAATCTATTGATAAGCCAATCGACAGATTCAAAGTGCTGATCGGTGGTAAAGATAAAGCGGGTGAACTATACAGAAAATCTTTAGGGGCATTATTCGCGTACGTTTCTCATAAAGTTCCTGAAATCTCTGATGAGGTTTATAAAATTGATGATGCTATGAGAGCTGGTTTCGGATGGGAAAACGGACCATTTGAAATCTGGGATGCTGTAGGCGTTGCCAAAGGTATTGAACTGGCAAAAGATGCTGGATACGAAGTTTCCGACTGGGTAAAAAATGTAGAAACTTTCTACAAGGTTAATGACGAAGGACAAAGTATTTATGTTGATAAAAATTCAGGAGAATACAACAAAATCCCGGGTCAGGATGCATTCATCATTTTAGATAATATCAGAAAAAATAAAACACTTTGGAGTAATTCAGGTGCTGCTATTGAAGATTTGGGAGACGGAATCATCAACTTCGAGATCCGTTCAAAAATGAATTCTCTCGGAGGCGAAGTTCTTGACGGATTAAACAGAGCTATTGATTTAGCTGAAAAAGAATATGACGGATTAGTCGTTGGTAACCAGGGAGCTAATTTCTCTGTAGGAGCTAACCTTGCCATGATCTTAATGATGGCTATTGAGCAGGATTGGGATGATTTGAACATGGCAATCGCTTACTTCCAGAAATCAATGATGAGAGTACGCTACTCTTCTATTCCTGTAGTAGTTGCTCCTCACGGAATGACTTTAGGTGGAGGATGTGAAATGACCATGCATGCAGACCGAGTGGTTGCAGCAGCAGAAACATACATCGGACTTGTAGAAACCGGAGTTGGAGTAATTCCTGGTGGTGGTGGTACTAAAGAATTAACGCTAAGAACTTCCAGAGAATTCCACAACGATGACGTGAAAAATAACAGACTTCGTGATGCTTTCATGAACATCGCTATGGGTAAAGTAGCTACTTCTGCTTATGAAGCTTACGACATGGGAATCCTTGAAAAAGGAAAAGACATTGTTTCCGTAAGCAAAAACAGACAGATTGCTGAAGCCAAAAAAGTTGCAAAACTATTAGCAGAACAGGGATATACTCAGCCAATCGAGCAGAAAGTAAAAGTTCTTGGTAAAGATGCATTAGGAATGTTCTATGTAGGAACAGACCAGATGCTAACCGGAAACTTCATCTCTGCACACGATAAGAAAATTGCTGATAAACTGGCCAACGTAATGGTAGGTGGAAACTTATCTGAACCAACAGTAGTAACAGAACAGTATCTATTGAACCTTGAAAGAGAAACTTTCCTTCAGCTTTGTGGAGAAAGAAAAACGTTGGAGAGAATCCAATATATGTTGCAAAATGGGAAACCTTTGAGAAACTAACGGAAGCTCCGTAGGAGCGAACTGTTAATAGCATGAATAATTTAAAATTGGAAAGCCTCGTAGAGGCGACCTGTTAATGTATGGCAAATACCTACACTCAGATTTATATTCAAATTGTTTTCGCTGTAAAAGGAAGACAAAATCTGATTTCAAAAGAAAACAGAGAAGAATTACATCAGTTTATTACAGGTATTATTTCCAATAGAAACCAAAAATTATTCGCAGTTTTTGCAATGCCTGACCATGTCCATATTCTTGTAAGTATGAATCCGGCACTTGCGGTTTCAGATTTAGTAAGAGATATTAAAGCGGGTTCTTCAAAATTCATCAATGAAAAAGGATGGATCAATGGAAAATTCAATTGGCAGGAAGGGTACGGAGCTTTTTCTTATTCTAAAAGCAGTGTTGATTCTGTTGTAAAATATATTTTAGATCAGGAAGAACATCATAAAAAGAAAACTTTTAGAGAAGAATATCTGGATTTTATGTCAAAGTTTGAGATAGAATATGATCCAAAATATTTATTTGAATGGATTAATGATTAACAGGTCGCTCCTACGGAGCTCCACAAAAAGCAAAAACAAAAATCTATGAACAGTTTACCTCCACGAGGCAAAAAATTCTTAAAACAATTTAATTAAACAAAAAAAATGAAAACAGCATACATAGTAAAAGGTTTCAGAACTGCCGTTGGAAAAGCTCCAAAAGGAAGTTTAAGATTTACAAGACCTGATGTAATGGCGGCTACCGTTATTGAAAAATTAATGGCTGAGCTACCGCAATTAGATAAAAACAGAATTGATGATCTTATCGTAGGAAATGCAATGCCGGAAGCCGAACAGGGGCTGAACGTTGCACGTCTGATCTCTTTGATGGGATTAAATACTGATAAGGTTCCGGGAGTAACTGTAAACAGATACTGTGCTTCAGGAAGTGAGGCGATTGCTATTGCTTCTGCAAAAATTCAGGCTGGAATGGCAGATTGTATCATCGCTGGAGGTACAGAATCTATGTCATACATTCCGATGGGAGGTTATAAGCCGGTTCCTGAAACGGATATCGCAAAAACGAACCCTGATTACTATTGGGGAATGGGATACACTGCAGAAGAAGTAGCCAAACAATATAATATTACAAGAGAAGAACAGGATCAGTTTGCTTTTGAATCTCATATGAAAGCTTTAAAAGCGAACCAGGAAGGTAAATTTGCCAACCAGATTGTTCCGATTCCTGTAGAATATAATTTTCTGGACGAAAATCAGAAACTACAGACTAAAAAGTTTGATTTTTCAATAGATGAAGGACCAAGAGCTGATACTTCATTAGCTGGTTTGTCAAAGCTAAGACCTGTATTCGCCAACGGAGGAAGCGTTACTGCCGGAAACTCTTCTCAGATGAGTGACGGAGCAGCTTTCGTAATGGTAATGAGTGAGGAAATGGTGAAAGAATTAGGACTGGAGCCTGAAGCAAGATTAGTAGCTTATGCTGCAGCCGGATTAGAACCAAGAATCATGGGAATGGGACCAATCTATGCTATTCCAAAAGCATTGAAACAGGCAGGTTTAGAATTAAAAGATATCGATTTGATCGAGCTTAACGAAGCTTTTGCATCTCAGTCAGTGGCTATCAAAAAAGAATTAGGTTTAAATCCTGATATCTTAAACGTAAACGGAGGAGCTATCGCCCTTGGACACCCGCTTGGATGTACAGGAACAAAACTAACAGTACAACTTCTTGATGAAATGAGAAGACGTGGCAACAAGTACGGAATGGTTTCTATGTGTGTAGGAACCGGACAGGGAGCGGCTTCTATTTTTGAACTACTTTAATTAATTATAGATTTTAAATTATAAATTTTAGATGTAATGAGTTTCAAAGAAGACAATTTGATCCAAATAAAAACTTTTGATTTTGCCTTAAGAATAATTCAATTTTATACTGAATGTAAATCTCAAAACGAGTTTATTTTATCAAAACAAATTCTTCGATCTGGAACATCAATTGGAGCAAATGTAGAAGAAGCTATAGCGGCTCAATCTAAAAAGGATTTTATTTCAAAACTTTCGATTGCAAATAAAGAGGCAAGAGAAACAAGGTATTGGCTGAAACTTTATCATTCTTCAAATCTTGTTCAAATCGAGATCAATTCATATTTAACAGACATTGAAATGATCATTAATATTTTGACTAAAATCATTAAAACATCATCTGAAAATTTATAATAAGAAAATCTAATTTAAAATTTATAATCTAAAATTTAAAATAATAACAAATGAGCAATATACTTAAAGGCGGGGAATTCCTAATCAAACAGATTCCTGCAAACGAAATTTTCAGTATTGAAGAACTGAATGAGGAGCAAAAGATGCTTCGTGATTCAGCAAAAGAATTCATAGACAGAGAAGTTGTACCTCAAAGAGAGCGTTTCGAAAAGAAGGATTATGCATTCACTGAAGAGACAATGCGTAAACTGGGTGACATGGGATTGTTGGGAATTGCCGTTCCGGAAGAGTACGGAGGTCTCGGTATGGGCTTTGTGACCACCATGCTTGCGTGCGATTATATTTCAGGAACTACAGGTTCATTAGCAACAGCTTATGGGGCTCATACAGGAATCGGAACTCTTCCCATCGTTCTTTACGGAACTGAAGAGCAGAAGAAAAAATACCTTCCGGATTTAGCAACAGGAACAAAATTCGGGGCTTACTGTCTGACAGAGCCGGATGCAGGTTCTGATGCCAACTCAGGAAAAACAAAAGCAAAGCTTTCCGAAGACGGAAAACACTATATCATCAATGGCCAGAAAATGTGGATCTCTAATGCAGGATTTGCAGATACATTTACATTATTCGCAAAAATTGATGATGATAAAAATATTACAGGTTTTGTAATCAACAGATCTGAACTTGAAAATCCTGAAAGCTTAACTTTCGGAGAAGAAGAGCACAAATTAGGTATCCGTGCCTCTTCTACCCGTCAGGTTTTCTTCAATGATATGAAAATTCCTGTAGAGAATCTTTTAGGAGAAAGAAACAATGGTTTCAAGATCGCTTTAAATGCATTGAATGTAGGCCGTATCAAATTGGCTGCAGCCTGCCTTGATGCACAGAGAAGAATCTTAAACCACTCTATCCAGTACTCTAACGAAAGAAAACAGTTTGGGGTTTCTATTGCGACTTTCGGAGCAATCAGAAAGAAAATTGCTGAAATGGCAACCGGAGTTTTCGTAAGTGAAGCTGGTTCTTACAGAGCGGCTAAAAATGTTCAGGATAAAATAGATGAATTGGTTGCAGGCGGATTAAGCCACCAGGAAGCAGAATTAAAAGGTGTTGAAGAGTTCGCTGTAGAATGTTCAATCCTTAAAGTATTCGTTTCTGACCTTGCACAGCACACTGCAGATGAAGGAATTCAGGTATACGGAGGTATGGGATTCTCTGAAGATACTCCTATGGAAGCTGCATGGAGAGATTCAAGAATTTCAAGAATCTATGAAGGTACCAACGAAATCAACAGGCTGCTGGCTGTAGGAATGCTTATCAAGAGAGCAATGAAAGGTGAATTGGATCTTTTATCTCCTGCCATGGCCATCAGCAAAGAATTGATGGGTATCCCTTCATTTGAAGTTCCTGATTATTCAGAATTCATGAGTGAGGAAAAAGCAATTATCGCAAATCTTAAGAAAGTATTCTTGATGGTTTCCGGAGCTGCACTTCAAAAATTCATGATGGATATTGAGAAACAGCAGCACTTATTATTGAATGCTTCTGAAATTCTGAACCAGATCTATATGGCAGAATCTGCAATATTAAGAGCAGAGAAACATTTCTCTCCTGAATCTGTAGAAGCAGCTATGGCTCAGCTAAACCTTTACAAAGCGGTTGAAAAAATCATCACTGCAGCTAAAGAAGGAATTGTTTCTTTCGCTGATGGAGATGAGCAGAGAATGATGCTTTCAGGATTAAGAAGATTCACAAAGTATACCAACCATCCAAATGTAGTAGCTTTAACTGAAAAAGTTGCAGCTCACTATATTGAGAAAGGAGCTTATTAGTCTTTAACAACATAAATTTGATTCAAAACGCCTCATCTTGGGGCGTTTTTTATATATTTAAATGATAAAACTAAACATGAAATTAAAATTATACTTTTTCATTACTCTTTTAGTATCCTTCAATACTTTTTCACAGAACAGACCGAATGATACTTTAGCCTGCAATGGTATTCTTGAAGATCGTGTTTTAAGCAAAATATGGAGTGCCTATCATTCAAAACCGGAAAAGCCTAAAAAGGTATTTGCAGACCGAAGAACAGTCATTTGTGGTACTGAAGCCGTGCGGGAATTTGAAGAAAGCAGATGTAACGATGCTCGTATGATTTTGAAAAAATATCCTTTTCTGATCGATGAAATAAAGAGCCTGGTCAATGATTATCCGAACTATGTAAAGATGGATTTATTTTGGGTGGATAAGAAAAGAGATGAAATTGACGAAAGCCTTCAAATATATAGAAATAAGGAGTTTGAAAAATGGAAGTCCAAAGGAAATCATTCTTATTTCTCCATAGTTATTATTCGTGACAAAAAGGATGACCGTCATGAAAATATTTTGCTTACCATCTTATTTCCCAAAAAGGTTATTACAAAAAAATATCAGTTATCATTAAAAGATGAATGGATATTTAAAAAACTTTAAATATCAATAATTTTTGCTATTTTTATTATAACTAAACCCATAAAAACGCGAAACATAATATGAAGACATTATTTCCCCTACTCCTTTTATCCGCTGCTCTGACAGCACAAAAAAAGGAAAACCTACTTCCTGTTCCCAAAACAGATACCGTAAGAATAGTCAGCAAAGATAAATTTCCCGGATATTTTGCATTGAAATCAGATCAGTCCCGTAAAGGACTTTATAAGATGTTGATTAAGAAACCTGATGACACCATCCTGTATATGGCACTGAAAGAACCAGCAAAAGACTATTCACAATACAAAATATTAAATGCCATTACCCCTGATAAGCTTCAGGTGAATCCTAAAAAAGACATACCTTCCAAATAACACCATACAAAAACTATTACCATGGGAAAATTTATTATCTCTAAACGGACAAACGGAGACTTTCAGTTTAACCTTAAAGCCGGAAACGGACAGGTTATTTTAACCAGCCAGGGGTACAGCACAAAGCCATCCTGCGAAAACGGAATCGGATCTGTAAAAACCTATTCACAGGAAGATTCAAAATTTGAAAGAAATACTGCCAATGACGGCAGATGCTATTTCAATCTAAAGGCAGGAAACGGACAAATCATAGGAACCAGCCAGATGTATGAATCTGATAACGGCATGGAAAACGGAATAGAATCAGTAAAAAACAATGCTCCACACGCTCACATAGAGGATGAAGCAAATCTTTAAAATGAATTGAAATAATCTTAATAAAAATGTCTTATTTTTTTAAGGCATTTTTTATTTTTGTACTCTATTTTTCATTAGAAATGACAAAAGAAGAATTACTGAATAGAGCAATCAAAATTGCCGACAAAGCCCATAAAGGACAAACCGATAAATACCATGCTCCCTACATTGGCCATGTAATGCGTGTGATGAATTATGGTAAAACACTGGACGAAAAAATCGTTGGTGTACTCCATGATGTAGTAGAAGATCATCCGGAAGAATTCAGTCTGGATTATCTAAGGTCTGAAGGGTTTCCTGAATATATTATTTTCGCGATCAGCTGTCTTACAAAATTTGATCCGGAAGAGGATTATGATGATTTCATTAAAAGAACAGAAAGGTCTCTGCTCTCCGTTGCCGTAAAACTAAATGACCTTCGTGATAATATGGATCTTAGAAGAGTCAACAGAGAACTTACCCCTAAGGATATTAAAAGATTCAATAAATATTTGAAAGCGTATCGTTATCTGATCGAGAAATATTAATAAAAATAGATCTCTAATAACCTGCCTAAAATTTCATCAGCTTATCTATAAAGCTGATTTTTGCTTTTGTATTGACTTCAATCTTGAGTATAAAATAAGTGCTGTATCTTTTTTTGATTAAAAAAATACAGCACATTATTCAATGGTCACCAGCTTAATTTTGAGCTGAATGTATTAAATTTTCATTAAGTTTTAAATAAGAATTAATCCGCACCCGGGAAATCGTAGGTCTTTGTATGATGATTGGTTCCGTCGATATTGATGTTTAAAGCAAGGTAAACAAAATGTAAATTCTTATTCCCTTTCGCTTCAAATTCACGCTGCCAAAGATATCCGCTCACAATTCCAAAGTAATCATCAATTTGATAGCCAAAACCGCCATACACTCTGTTTCTCGCAAAACTAGGCTTCATTGGGGTTACAAAGAAGATTTCGTCATATGCATTAGCGAAGACAGTCCCTTTTTTAATCGTTTTGGAATTTAAAGGAACACTTACATTCAGACGGTATCTGTAACGCATTCTCTGGGAAGTCTGATCTGTTTGGGGTTCATAGAACCAGCTTTTTTCAACTCGAAAGCGGTTTTCAAACTTTACAATGCCTTTCTTAATATCAATAACATCCTGAAGCCATACCCTGAACTCCTCTCTGCTTAAACTGTGCTCTTTATAGTTGACGTATCTTCCCAATCCTACAAAAGGCTTATGGTTCTGGGTAAGATTATACCCTACACCTCCTTTTATCTCATAATAATCAGGATAGGTATATTCTTCGTTACCACGCATCTGCCCTTCTGCGTAAAGGAAAAATTTCGGATGAAACTTATAGGTCAGAGTCACTGCGTTGAAGCTGGAAATATGTTCCTGTGCTTTAAAAAAAGAAATTCCAAGTAGTAAACCTAAGCCTATAAGACGTTTCATAAAAAATTTTTGCAAATGTATATTTTTTAACAATTTCTTAATATTAACTTTCATTAATATTAAATTAATACCTACTTAATATTAATTGTGTAAGAAAACCCAATGTGGAACCACCTTTGCGGCATTGCTACCCCAAACGCTTCCGTATATTCCGTATTGGTGATATTGTTAATTAAAACATATACTGAGTAGTCTTTTTTAGCAAAACTCAACTTCTCGTCAATAAGATTGTAAGTTCCCAGATTTACTCTTTCATTGTAGCGATAAACAAGCTCGTTGGTAAAGTTTTTCAGGAATTTCACCTCTAACTTGGAAATAAACTGGTGTCTCAGATTGTCCAGAATATATCTTGAAACCAAGCCATTTTTTTCTTCATATTTGCTGTCGATATAAGTATATCCAATCGTATATTTCAGCCAGTCTAGCGGCCTGTGGCTCCACTCTGCTTCAATTCCTTTGGTTTTGATATCTCCAACATTTTCTGCAAACCATACTTTGCCATTCGGGTCATTTTTAACCCAGTCGATAGAATTGCTGGAATTCCTTAAAAACCCGCTTATTTTAGCTAAAATCCTGTTATTCTGATATTGATATCCTACTTCGGATGACAGCGCATTTTCAGGACGTAAATCCGGATTTCCCTGTTCCGTTTTACTTACATAAAAAAGGTCGGTAAAGGTGGGTATACGGTGTACTTTTGCAATATTCCCGTAGATTTTGTTATTGGGATTAAAGTTATAGCCAACATCCAAACCAGGATAGAAGAAATTCCCTTCTTTTGAATAGTTGGCCCATGAAATTCCAGGGCTGATATTTAATTTTTTATCCAGTAATGAGAAATGGTGTTCAAAGAAAACCTGAGATACAAAGCGGTTTCTGTCTCCCAGATTACTGCTCACCAGAAATTCTTTTCTAAGCTCCACTCCAATTCCTGTTGTTCCTAATCCCCATTGGTAGCTGGAATTCACTTCACCACCTACATTATTTCCGATGTGCATATTTCTGTAAAAATCGGGGTTCCATCGGTCATAAAGATACATATCCTGTCCCCTTCTCCAATATACATTAGAATTAAGTTTCAGTTTTCCAAAAGTCTGCTGATGAGCAACACTTACAATAGATGCCTGTGTTTCCTCATACTGTTTTGTTGCAGCACTGGAAGCATAAAAGCCATTGGCTCCGAATTTCTTCTCTGAAAAACCTGCCTGTACCCTTACATCTCCGTTTTTAATATTCAGTTTTCCCTGATAAAAGACATTCCTGATCTCATAATCAGTATTGAACATATATCCTTCTGAAGAAGCTGAATTGGCCTGTAGGGAACTGGTAAATTTTTCATTTCCAATCTGTGCATTGAATCCAAGACCATAAGTACTGAAATCTCCGCCATCTGCACTGATCTTCACTTTCTTGCCGGGAGCGGTCTTAGTAATAATATTGATAACTCCGGCATAAGCATTCTGTCCAAAACGTCTGGCAGCAGGCCCTTTTATGATTTCTATCCTTTCTACGTCATCCAGATCAACCGGAATATTCATATTGTTATGTCCCGTCTGGGAATCATTCATTCTGATTCCGTTGAGAAGCAGAAGTACCTGCTCAAAAGAACTTCCCCGGAAACTGATATCACTCTGTACTCCATTGGCTCCTCTCCTTCTGATATCCATACCCGGTACCTGCTGAAGAATTTCGTCAATGCTTTTCGCCGGAGAATTTACAATATCTTCTCTGCTGATAACGCTGATATTCTGGTTGGCACTTTTATATGGTGTAGAGATGAATTTTCCCTGAAATTCAATGCTTTCAATATCTGTTGTCTTCTCCTGTGCATTTACCCAAAGTAAAGATCCCAGAAAAAAAGCACTTCCTATCTTTTTGA
>JASLCD010000169.1 GCA_030146295.1 Chryseobacterium sp. | reverse complement strand
AAACTTAAAATCAGAAGAAAAATATGAGTTTATTTGATATGTTTACGCAAGAAATTGCGATAGACCTTGGAACTGCTAATACCCTAATCATCCATAATAATAAAATTGTTATAGATCAACCTTCAATTGTTGCAATTGAACGTTCATCGGGTAAGCCGATTGCCGTCGGAGAGCAGGCCAAGCATATGCAGGGTAAAACTCACGAGGATATCAAGACAATCCGTCCGCTGAAAGATGGGGTTATTGCTGATTTCCATGCTTCTGAACACATGATCAAGGAATTCATCAAAAAAATTCCTGGCATCAAAGGTAAATTCATACAACCAGCATTACGAATCGTAATCTGTATCCCTTCTGGTATCACTGAAGTTGAAAAAAGAGCAGTAAGAGACTCTGCTCAGAAAGTAAACGCAAAAGAAGTAAGATTAATCTATGAACCAATGGCAGCAGCAATTGGTGTAGGGATAGACGTACAAAAGCCTGAAGGAAACATGATCATCGATATAGGTGGAGGAACTACAGAAATTGCTGTGGTAGCTTTAGGAGGTATCGTGTGTGACAAATCTGTGAAGATTGCAGGAGATGTATTTACCAATGATATTGCTTATTATCTGAGAACTCACCATAACCTTTATATCGGAGAAAGAACGGCTGAAAGAATCAAAATTGAAGTAGGTTCTGCAGTAGAAGATCTTGATGTAGACATCGAGGATATCCCGGTACAGGGTAGAGACCTTATTACAGGTAAGCCTAAAGAAATTATGGTTGGATATAAAGAGATTGCCCGTGCATTAGACAAATCGATCATCAGAATCGAAGATGCTGTAATGGAAACGCTTTCTCTTACACCACCGGAATTGGCAGCTGATATTTACAAAACAGGTATTTATCTTGCCGGAGGAGGAGCGTTATTAAGAGGTCTTGCGGACAGAATCCACAAGAAGACAGGTCTTCCTGTATTCGTTGCGGAAGATCCGTTGAGAGCTGTAGTTCGCGGAACAGGTATTGCCCTTAAGAATATGGATAAGTTCAATTTCTTAATTAAATAAATTTTAACTTTTACGACTTTATATCTGAATGGGATTTTTGCTGAGATTATTTTCGAAGAATACTCTTTTCGTCTTCTTTATATTCCTGCAAATTATTGCTCTGGTTTTGATATTTTCCAGAAATGCCATGCAGAAATCCTGGATAGCGGGGCAGACTGCTGCGTTCAATTCCTGGGTTTCCGGATATATTGATGAAGGAGTTTCTTACCTGAAACTAAAACAGATCAACGAAGATCTTGTAGTTCAGAATAAAGCCCTTATGACTGAGCTCTATGGAAAAGACGGATCGAAGAATCCTGTTTTCAAAAGAGTTCATGATACCATTGGTGGTGGGCAGATCTATACTTTTGTTGATGGAGAAATTGTTTTCAACAGTATCAACAGAAGGAACAACTATTTTACAATCAACCGCGGCCGCAGAGACGGAGTCTTTCCTCAGATGGGAGTAATGGCGCCAAGAGGTATTGCGGGCATTGTAATCAATTCTACAGACAGTTATGCATTAGTTCAGTCGGTCTTAAGTGTCAACAAGATCAGAATTAATGCAGCACTCAAGAACTCAGGATACTTTGGTACTTTAACATGGAATGGAGATAACTCAAGGGTAATGCACCTGGCGGATATTCCAAAATATGTTGCGTTGAAAGTAGGAGATACTGTTGTTACAGATGGTAAATCTGCTATTTTCCCTAAAGGAGTAACAATTGGTACCATTGCAGGGTATTCTGTAGATAACAAAACAGGCTTCTGGGATATTTCCGTAGAGCTGAGTGAAAAAATGGGAGCGTTGAACAAAGTGTATGTAGTGAAGAATCTTAAGAAAGCAGAAGTGCAGAAGATTCAGGACACTATGCAGGCTGTAATAAAAAAAGAAAATGATTAGCAGGACTTTATTTACTGATATATTGATCATGATTTTTCTTGTGGCATTACAGATATTTGTATTGAACAGGATTACGCTTTTCGGGAAATATACTCCGGTATTGTATCCCGTATTTGTCATGTTCTATCCTTTTTTCAGGAATAAATTTCAGTTCCTGGCATTGAGCTTTTTAATCGGACTGTCTATTGACGGTTTTCTTTATTCGTGGGGGATCAATGCATTTGCAACGACGCTGATTGCTTATTTCAGAACGTTGATCTTCAGGACTTCTACCGATACATCTACAGACTTTTTCTCTTTTCAGTCCCTTCAGTGGGCACAGTTTTTACTGTTTTTATTTTCCAGTATTTTCCTGCACCAGCTTTTAGTGCAGTATATAGAATTCTTTAAGTTTAGCAGATTTTTCGAAATATTGTTTAATGTGTTGGTGACTAGTGTAATTTCGTTTATATTTATAGTTATTTACGCATTAATATTTAAAATCAAACAAAAAGTTTGAACACACGTTATTTTAAAATCTTTTCCATCCTCGTTGTCATCGCCCTTATTTTTGTGGCGAGGCTTGCCTATTTGCAGTTATTTACAGACCGTTATGCATTAAACGCAGCCAATACTTCCATTAAAACTGAATATGTGATTCCTCAGCGTGGAGTTATTTTTGACAGGAATGGTAAAATTATGGTGGGAAACCAGCCCGCTTATGAGGTCTCTTTTACGCAGGCTTTAATGCGTCCGGATTTTGATACTCTTGGATTTTGCAGTCTTATGAAGATCTCCAAGGCAGATTTTATCAACAGAATTGCTGTTATTAAAAAGGAAAAATATTATTCCAAACTGACTCCTATGACCTTCCTTAAGGATCTGAGCAGAGAAGACATTGCAAGAGTTCAGGAAATTATTTTTAAATATCCGGCTTTTACTATTGTACAAAGACCTCAGCGTCAATATGAGGTTTCTACTTCAGGTAACCTTTTGGGATACACGAGTGAAGTAAATGAACGTGAAATAAAGAAAGATTCTGCCTATTATTTACCGGGAGATTTTATCGGAAAAACAGGAGTTGAAAAGTCTTACGAAAAAGAACTTCGTGGAGTAAAAGGGGTGAAATATATCCAGAAAGATATCAGACTCCGGAATATTGGTCCTTATAAAAACGGATCTTTGGATAAAGATGTGATTACCGGTAAAGATATTACCTTAACCATCGATTATGACCTTCAGAGAACGGCTGAAGAAATGCTTGTCAACAAACACGGTGCGATTGTAGCTTTAGATCCTAATAATGGAGAAGTACTGGTTGCAGCTACCGGACCCGATATTGATCCAAACCTTTTCACCGGACCTTATAAATCAAAAAATTTGTATGCCCTGTCAAAAGATACACTTTACGAAAATAAACCCACTTTTGATCGTTCGCTGCAGGCAGGATATCCTCCGGGATCAACTTTCAAATTGCTGACTGCCCTTGCTGCAATGCAGATGGGGGTAATGGATGAAAAAACTATTTTCCCTTGTGGTGGAGGTTTTTTCTATAAAGGGAAAAGAATTAAAGGACATGGTGGGGCAGATCCGCTTATTCCTTCCATTCAGGTTTCCAGTAACTGTTTTTTCACCTACGCTTTTATTGCAATTATCAAAAAATATCCCGGAAATCCTTCAAAAGGTGTTGATGAATGGAAAAAAATCATGAGCAGCTTTGGAGTGGGAGAGTTTTTAAATAATGATTTTGCTGTGGGAGCCAAAGGGAGAATCCCTTCCGGAGATTTTTACGAAAAAAGATTTAAAGCCATCATGAAAGCCAGTGGTTCCCAGAGAACTGATTTTAAAAACTGGGATGAAATGTCAACCGGTGCTATTTACAACGGAATGGGGCAGGGAGATGTTTTGGTAACTCCCATTCAGCTGGCCAACTATGTAGCTGCTATAGCCAACAAAGGATGGTACTATACTCCTCATATCGTAAAAGCAATTGACGGAAAAGCAAACCCGGATCCAAGATTTAAGGTTAAACACCAAACGCTGGTTGATCCAAAACATTTTGAGCCTGTTTTAAAAGGGATGGAAGCTGTAGTGTTGAGAGGAACGGCAAGAGGTTTGAAATCCAATGACTTTACACAATTAGCAAAAACAGGTACAGCGCAGGTGCCACAAGGAAAGGATAACTCTATCTTTGTATTGATTGCCCCTGCTGAAAAGCCAAAGATTGTAGTGGTTGCAGTGATGGAGCATGCAGGATTTGGGGCAACATGGGCTGGACCGGCCTGTACGGTAATTGCTGAAAAATATATTACAGGTGATCTGAAAAGAGAAAATCTTTATAAAAAAATGATCACCTCGAGCTTCATGCCGGAGTATAAAAGGCAGTGGATTGCAGATTTGAAACGTAAAGGATTATACGTTGATCCCAAACCGGATTCAATTAAGCAAAAAAGAATTAAGGATAGTCTGGAGCTGGTAAAACAGCAAAAAGCCAAACTACAGAAAAAAATAGAAGAGGAAACTAAAAAGAATAACACGGCTAAAAAAACTGTCAAGCAATGAAATGGACTGAAGGAATAGATAAATTAGGCCTTGGGCTGTATTTCCTGCTTTGTGTTTTTGCCATTGCAAATATTTACAGTGTAGACCAAAAACTTGGCGAGAAACAATTAGTCTTTTTCTGTATTTCGCTATTTGTAGGACTGATCATATTTTTCAGCAGAAGTAAGTTCTTTGAAAATATGGCAGGTATTATTTATATTGGTGGAGTCTTGCTGCTTATCGGGCTTTTCCCCTTTGGGAAAGAAATCCTGGGGCAGAAGAACTGGTATAAATTCGGAAGCTTTACCATGCAGCCTGT
>JASLCD010000138.1 GCA_030146295.1 Chryseobacterium sp. | reverse complement strand
GTCAGGCAGAAATATTATTAGAACAGGAAGACACTACGAAATATCGTGGTGTTTATTTTTTAGAATTCCATCCGGAAATTAAATTTGATAATCTGGAAGCACAACAGGAAAATATCATTAGTATCTATAAAAGTATCAAAAAAAATAAAGCCTTAGGCTGTGTAAAAAGAATAAGGAAATCTTTTCACAGGAGAAATGTCTTTATCACCCATGAATACAGCATGAACCTCTTTGATGAACTCTGCTCGGAAAAGATTCTGGAACTCATTGAAAAGAAAAATGAAAAATTTCCTTACTACGATACCTCAGTGGATGAATGCTGGCTGGTAATTGTTTCAGATATGAACTCTATTGCTTCAAGATATACCTTTATTCAGGATAAAGAACATCTGACAGAAGTGAAAAGTCCTTTCCATAAAATATTTCATCTCGAAAATCTGTGCGGAAATATTACAAGTATAAAATAAAATTTTTGCTTTATGTGTGTTTGGTTATTTCATGATTTAATCTTGAATTATATGAACTATTGTAAATTATTTAGTATTTTAATTTGAAATAGTTTAAAATTATTTAGATTTTATTGTTTGTAATTAAAATATAGGTATATTTGGTGTGCGTTGAATATCAATACGATGTATAACTGATAAACCATAAAAACATGTAATCTATGAGAAAACTTTTACTTTTCATACTTCTGTGCATCTCTCATACTTATTATTCTCAGGCAGATTGTGCTACAGCACTGTCCGTCTGCGGAAATTCAAATATCACTTATAGTCCCACAGGATATGGCAATATAAAAGAATTGGTAAATTCCGGAAGTTGTATAGACTTCACCGGAGAACACAATTCTATTTGGTATAAAATCACGATTGCTACCGGAGGAACACTTACCTTTGATCTGGTTCCGAATAATCCGGATGCCGATTATGACTGGGCTATTTTTGGCCCTAATGTGACCTGCGGAAGCTTGGGCTCACCAATACGCTGCAACGCGGCAACAGTTATTGGACCTGGTCCTGCCACAGGATTAAATATGACAAGTACTCTTTTAAGTGCCGCAGGAGGTTCCTTGACTCCTTACTGCAAATATCTGGATGTACTGCCAGGGCAAACGTATTATTTGTTTATCGATAACTGGGTAAGCAGCACCAGTTCTACAACCGCTCCGTTTTCTTTGACATGGGGTGGAACTGCCACACTGGCCTCACCGTTTACAGACCCGAATATTCAGACTCAGCCATTTAATCCTCCCGGAATTCCGGCGGCTAATCCTGCTGATCCAAGAGAAGTAGTTATATGCTCAAGTACAGCTCTGTTTGATTTCTCTACATTGTCTGCAGGAATCCTTAATGGAAATCAAAACTTCAGTGTGAGCTATCATTTGAGTCAGAATGATGCTTTAACAGGGAATAATCCTATTACGGCTCCCAAAATGGTAAACACTACCACTGTTTATTATTACAGTATCAATTATACAGACCCATCCAATGCCACTAATCCGCTTAATAAGTGTAAACAGGTTGGAACATTTAAATTCAAAGACGGTTCTATTACCGTTAAAAATGTAACATTAACGGAGTGTAACAATAATAATGCGGGTACAGCTTTATTTGATTTAACCACAGCAGACGTTATCTCAAACCCTAACGTCACTAAAAAATACTATCACACGATGGCGGATCTCAATGCCGGTATCAATGAGATTACTACTCCTATGGCATTTGTGTCTGCAGAAGGAATTATTTATGTAAAAGTTACTTCAGAATTTGGCTGTACTGCAATTGCACAAATTACATTGAAGTTTTATCCGGTAGTCGTTGTAAATGAAGTGACACTGAGATCGTGTTTCATCGAGTCCAACCCATCCACCGCCTCTTTCAACCTCGTAAATGCTTCTGTAACAGGTCAGACAAATCCTACAAAAAAATATTACCCTTCCATGACGGATGCTGTCAATCAGACTAATGAAATTCTGAATGCTAATAATTATATTGCTCCTAATGGATTTGTATATGTACGAGTTTCCAATGCTCAGGGATGTTATACCGTAGCCAGAATTACATTAGTGGTTATTGCGCCGGTGTATTCTACAACCCTTAAGGATGTAACCATTTGTGCAGAAGATCAGACCACACTGGATGCAGGTACAGGATTCAAAAGTTACGAATGGAGTACAGGAGCAACTACTCAAACGATCAAAGCAGGAATCGGGGTATATTGGGTAAAACTTAAAACCGGAGAATGTATTACAACACAAACGGTAAAAGTACTTCCTTCCGAACAGCCGGTTGTTTCCGGTATTGATATCTCGAATAATACAATTACAGTATTGGTAACAGGAGGAAATCCGGCATATAAATATTCAATAGATAATATCATTTGGCAGGACTCCAATGTTTTCAATAATCTTTCAAGAGGAGATCATAAAGTATACGTAAAAGATAGTTACGATTGCGATCCTATAGAAATAGGAGTTGTTGTACCTAATTTGGTTAATGTGATTACCCCGAACGCAGATGGTGTGAATGATGTGATTGATTATTCAGCGCTGGCTAACAAACAAAACCTGGTCATGAATATTTTTGACCGTTATGGCAGCAAAATCTTCCAGGCCGATAGATCAAATGGTTATAAATGGGATGGTACCCAGGGCGGACGGAAAGTTCCTACCGGAACCTACTGGTATTCGATCACATGGAATGAAAATGATAAAAAAAATACAGCAATTAAGTTTACAGGCTGGGTACTGGTAAAAAACAGGGAATAGCAGTAAATATAATGCATAGATAAAACCACTTCAACGAAGTGGTTTTTATTTTTAAAAGTTTTTAAATTAGTTATCAAAATAGAAACAATGAAAGACCTGTTTGTAAAACGTTTTGAATATTATAAATCTCTGGGAGATAAAACATTTGGGCAGCTTACCGATCAGCAGATGTTCTGGCAGCATAATGATGAAAGTAATTCTATTGCCATTATTGTGAAACATCTTGCAGGAAATATGCTTTCCCGATGGACTCATTTTCTGACTGAAGATGGAGAGAAATCCTGGCGTAACCGTGACGGAGAATTTGTCAATACATTTACTACGAAAGAACAGGTGCTGGATTTTTGGGAAAAAGGATGGAGGTGCTTTTTTGATGCCCTGAAAAAGATAAATGACGATAACCTGTACTCAACAATTCATATCAGAGGAGAAGCACACTCAGTCATTGATGCTGTTCTCCGCCAGCTGGCTCATTATCCTTACCATATTGGCCAGATTGTTTATATCGCGAAGATGATGAAAAATGAAGATTGGAATACCCTGTCTATTGCCAGAAACCATTCTCAGGAGTTTAATACAGAAATGAAAACTAAGTTTTTAAACAACGAACCGGATGACAATTCATCACCTGTCTGCTTTCAAAACAGTGCTGAAGTAAGAGATGAATATAAACAATAGATTGAATCAATCTTGGATTGTTATTAAAATTACTATCTTTGCACCCATAAAATTCAGGAGTAACAAATGTCTACTTTTCATAGAACT
>JASLCD010000075.1 GCA_030146295.1 Chryseobacterium sp. | reverse complement strand
AAGATAAGTTTTTTATTTATGATTTGGTTCGTAAAACTTATCTTCTGCTCACTCCTGAGGAATGGGTAAGACAGCACTGGATACATTATTACCTTACTGTAAAATCCTATTCCACATCCGCCCTGATTACGGAAAAAAAGATTGTTCTGAATGGTCTTACCAAACGTGTTGACCTTCTGATTACTGAAAAAACGGAACCTATCATTCTGATTGAATGCAAAGCACCACAAGTAAAATTAACGGAGAAAACTTTTGAACAGACGGCCCGTTACAATTCTATTATTGGTGCCAAAGAGATTATCCTGACGAATGGTCTTCAGCATATCAATGCGTATTATCAGGAAGGGCAATATCAGTTTTACCGACCTGAATAAATGGATAAAAAAACAGACTGAAAATGTATAAAAAATGAGATGAAATGGTACACTTTTGGGTATTTTATCATGAGTTTAAAAAATACAATTTTAGTTGTGAAAAAGTTATTGATTATGTCAGCTCTGGGTATAGAATCCAAGAATGAAATACAATAGTGATCACAGAAGCCATCATGACAGACCGGAAATGGATCGAAACAAAAGGTACAGAGACCATCATGAAGATCATCACAGATAAAACAATATTGGAAACCGGAGGAAGTCTTCCGGTTTTATTATTTATAAACTTATCTTAACGTGATAAAGTGTAGAAAAGACTGAAAAACCACTAAATTTAGAACATAGTTTACAATATGGAAATTAAGAATATTATATTTGATTTCGGAGGAGTGCTGATGGACTGGAATCCGAGATATTACTTTAAAGATTATTTTAACGATAACGAAAAAATGGAATACTTCCTGGAACATATCGCTCAGGATGAATGGAATGTAGAACAAGACAGAGGAAGAAGTCTCGCGGAAGGAACAGAAATACAAGTGAAAAAATTCCCTG
The DNA here is from genome assembly GCA_030146295.1 of Chryseobacterium sp. GTDB lineage: Bacteria > Bacteroidota > Bacteroidia > Flavobacteriales > Weeksellaceae > Chryseobacterium. Next base: position 24,559 of record JASLCD010000075.1, on the reverse strand, counting down.
AGTGGGAAAAAGAGATCCGTGCTTTCTATGATAACTGGACGGTCATGCTGAAAAGTGACATACCACAAAATGTAGAAGTGCTGAGAAAACTAAAAAATACAGATTATCATCTGTTCGGTCTTACCAACTGGTCCGAAGAAACCTTCCCTTATGCACTGGAAAACTATGATTTTTTCCAGATCTTTGAGGGCAAAATTGTGGTTTCCGGTACAGAAAAACTGATCAAACCCGATCCGAAAATCTGGCATGTATTGCTGGATAGATACCATATAAAAGCTGAAGAATCTGTTTTCATTGATGATAATCCCAAGAATATTGAAATGGCCCGGTCATTGGGATTTAATACCGTTCAGGTTTTTCCTGAGACCGACTTAATCAAAGAATTAAAGAAATTCGGAGTTGAAGTTTAACTCTTTTAAATATTTTCTTAATTTTATTCTGTTTTACAATTCTCTAATTCACAAACAATTAATTATGATACGTTCTATCTTATTAACCACAATGATTATGGCTTCAGGAACTTTTTTCAGTCAAAAACTTAAATCCGTTTCCTACCAGGACGGCGCACAGAAACTGAATGGTCTGGTTACCTCCAACGCGGGGAAAAAACTTCCGGGAGTTCTGATTCTACCCGCCTGGAAAGGCATTGACGAAGAAGCTAAAACAGCAGCTCTGGAACTTGAAAAACAGGGGTACATTGCATTCATCGCTGATATTTATGGTGAAGGAAAAATTCCTGCAGATAATGAATCTGCGGCCAAAAGTTCAGGATATTATAAGCAGAATTATAAAGAATACCAGAAAAGAATTTCGCTGGCGTTGGAACAGCTGAAGAAAAACGGAGCAGTTTCTGATAAAACAGCGGTGATCGGGTATTGTTTCGGAGGTACCGGAGCATTAGAATCCGCAAGAGGACATCTGCCTGTTGCCGGGGTTGTTTCTATCCATGGAAGTCTGGCCAGAGATCAGAGCAGAAAAAATGAAGCTTTGACAGCCAAAATTCTTGTTGAAAACCCGGCTGATGATAAAAGCGTAACTCCTGATGATTACAATAATCTCATCAAAGAGATGAATGAAGGAAATGCCGACTGGCAGATTATCACATACGCTCATTCCAAGCACACCTTTACAGATCCGAAATCACCGGATTACAATGAAATCATGGCCAAAAGAGCATGGAATCATACCCTTATGTTTTTAAAGGAAATTCTGAAATAGTTTCAGCTCCTCCCTCTGAAGAATCAAAATAGCAAAAGCGCACCTTGGTGCGCTTTTCTCATCAATATTAGTTTTTATCCACAAGATTATTTTTTTATGATGGGTAAAGAACCGGCATTTCCGCTACTGGATTGCCAGTTCACATAGTAAGTTCCCGGCAATCCTTTTTGAAGATCTATAGGCAGTTTATTAACTCCTGACTCAATATCTGTCTTATATCCATATAAAGTTTTACCTGCAATATCTGTAACCATTACAGTAATCGTTTCTCTTCCTGAAGCAGTGTACTCAAGCTCTGAAAATCCACTGGTTGGATTTGGATAAATTTTCGTTTTGCTCTGATTCGTATTAGCTGATTTACTTACTGTTGGAATTATTGGCGGACAAGGATCACAGATGTGGCAAAGAAATTTGGTACACTGAAGAAGGTATTCCGTAGAAGCAGTCCGGGTAAGAGTTACTCCGTATCCGTAGCTTCCAGTCTGGCCTATATAATAAAATAATCCGCGATCCATCTCAGGTGTCCAACACCCGGGAATAATGGTTGTAGAACCTCCAATGGCCGTTGGAACTGGATAATAAAGACTAGCCAGTCCTGGAATAGAAAAAGAAACTTTAAATGTTCGGATTACAGGAGGTTGCCCAACAACAGAAAATAATTCTGGAAATGTGTAAATATACTTTGGATCTGCACCTAGAACTTTATTTTGAGAAAACGAAAAAGATTCTTTTAGTGAACCTGACTTAATTTCCAATAATGCAGGTGAAGGTACATGTCCGGGTAAAGTAGACCCCACAGTCTGTCTGGTTATTGTTACTTTTGTACCAGATGGCTCGATGGGAACAAACTGTGCGCTTAAAAATGTGCTGCAAAATAAAGCAGCAAAAATAAGAAGGTTTGTTTTTCTTCTTTTTAATAATGAATCTGATGATCGAAAGATCTTAGTTAAAGTTTTTTTCATAAGATAATATTTTTGTGATGGCGTTCTTTCTTATCACGGGACGCCGTTACCGATAAACAGGTACAAGTTGTCTCTTTTTTAAAGAAATAAAAAGAACTAATGAGCAAGTGAGCAGGAAAAAATCCCAGACGAGTATTCTGATCCTTTTACTGAGACAAAGAGCTGTAAAGATGACACATCCGGGTATTTCTCATTCTGGAGATTTTTCTATATTAGCCTGAAAACTATGTATCATTACCGTCTCATATTATTCCTGCTGTTTCATAGCCTCCTGATGTACAGTCAGAAGCCGCAACTTCGTCACTATAGCTTAAGTGACGGGTTACCCAGTAATACGGTATACTCTGTGTATCAGGATAGCAAAGGGTTTATCTGGTGCTGTACCAGCTGGGGAATTTCCAGGTTTGACGGGCATCATTTTGAGACGATCACCAGTAATCACGGACTTCCGGACAACGAAACTTTTCAGGCATGGGAAGACTCCTGGCAGCGATTATGGGTAAGTACCTATAACGGAAGCCCTACTTATATTTATAATGGAAAAGTATATTCTGTACAGAATGATAAACTATGCCGTCTCATGGAAAAAAGGGGAATCAGCTTTTATGATATTGTTCCAAGATGGGATCTGAATTCTGATCGGTACAAAAAATATATCATAGGTAAAAACAGCATTTCCAATCCCAAAGACAGTATAGCACAATCTCCTTACTTACATTTTTCTGATCAGGGAAAAGATTACTATGTATCAACAAAGAGAATCATAAGGAAGAATTACCCGGGAGCAACAATCGTTCATACATTTAAAGAAAAAGCGGTAAGAACATGTTTCTATTTCAAAGGTCATCTTTATACAAGACACCTTAATATCTTATATGATGTTGTATTTAAGGGAAATAAGCCGATAGTCAAAAAAATTGAAATGCCCAGCAATATCATTGATCTTACGATAAGCAAAAATGGGAAAATATGGAGTTGCACCACAAGCGGAATTCTGGAATATAATCCTGATCAGGAAACAGGTCAAAACCCCAAATACATTGCCATAAAAGGTATTGTAAGTTACAGCAGTTTTATAGACAAGCAAGGTAATAGCTGGTATCCTACCAATGAAGGTGTCTATATGCAGCCTGCCAACAAAACACTAATTTATACTACAGCTGACGGGCTGATAGATAATAATGTGTTGATAGTAAAATATCTGCCAAAAGGAGAACTCTTGGCAGGATATAGCAACAGTACTATTATGATAAGAGACAAAAACAGTTTCAAACCATTATATACGCTGGGCGACGGACAATGGAACAGACTCAGATATATTTCACCTCTTGATAATAACACCTTTTTCGCCGGAACAGATAAAGGCTTATACCAATGCAGCCTGACCGGAAATCAATACACAAAAATTCTTGAATTTTCTCAAAAATCAGCATCTGTCAGAAATAATACGGTATTGATAAGCCAAACCAGCAATGAAAAAAAGAATCAGCTTATTTATGATCTTAAAGAAAAGAAATTCACCAAATTGCCGGAGTTGGGTACCACCACTGTAGCTGCACCGGCAACTGCTATTGATGAAAAAGGGATCTACTGGCTGGGAACAGTGCAGGGTTTATTTTATTATAATTCCTCTTTAAAAAAATTCATTCACGATCCTTCTTTAGGTAAAAACCGCATCACTTCTTTGAACTTCCTCAAAGGCAGACTTATCATCAGTACTCATTCTGATGGAATTTTTATTCGTGATGGACACAGAATCATTAAGTTGAATACAACGAATGGGCTTATCAGTAATATTTGCGAAAAAGCATATATAGACGAGAAGGAGAGATTGTGGATCAATACAGACAAGGGGTTATCAAGGATTACTTTTGACGACCATATGCACTACTCTATTTATCACTTTTCGGCTGCTGACGGAGTTCCAAGCCATATGATCAACAATATCACATTTGGTGAGGGGAAGGCTTTTCTTGCGACTTCAAAAGGAATTATTGTCATCAATCAGGATCAGGTCAGCAAAAGCCAGCCTTATAAAGTCTATTTTCTAAAGGCTTCTTTTAAAGACAGCACAGTTTATTATCCACAGAAAATCAGTCTGAACTATAATCAGAATAATGCTCAGATTTCCTATACTGCTATTTCTTATCTGGATGAAAAGGATATTAAGTATAAATACCTTCTGTCCGGAGCAGAGAATGATACGGTAGTTACGGATGAAAGCACCTTAAATCTGGGTGCTCTGAAACCTGGCAATTACCTTCTGAACATCTGGGCATCCGGAAAAAATAACAGCTGGAATACGACACCCGCAGTACTGGCTATTGTGGTAAAACCTCCTTTCTGGGAAGAGTTTTGGTTTGTGGGAGGCATGTTGCTGTTACTTCTCCTTTTTATGATCATACTCTACAGACACCGGGTCAATATTATCAGAAAAAAAGAAGCAGAGAAAACAGAAAGAAAAAAAATGATTGCTGAACTTGAAATGCAGGCGCTCCGTGCCCAGATCAACCCGCATTTTATCTTCAATGTGCTGAATGCCATCCAGAATTACTACAGCAAAGAGGATGAACTGAGTGCCAATTATTATATGGCAGCGTTTTCAGATCTGATACGGAAAACCCTCACCCATTCGAAAGAACACTGGAATACTATTGAGCAGGAAATGTCTATGCTGAAAACGTATATAGATCTGGAGCAGATGCGCTTTAAAAATCACTTCACCTACCAAATTTCTGTAGAGCCGGGGCTGGAACAGTTAAAAATCCCGACCATGCTTCTTCAGATCTATACTGAAAATTCCATCAGCCACGGATTAAGACATTTGAAAACAGGAGGAGTTCTCAGGATATCCTGCAGCCGGAGTGAAGATTCCATCATATGTATCGTGGAGGATAACGGTGTAGGATTTGAAAAAGCCCGGGAATTTGACAGCAGACCGGATGATTATAAATCTATGGGGCTGAAAATTACTGCCGGAAGAATTTCTGCCATCAATGAACTCTATGGAACTTCTATTTCTACCGAGATCACCGATAAAAAAAGTATACATCCCGATTTACAAGGAACTATTGTCAGAATAACCATAAAAAACACCCCTTTCCTATGAGCAGAATAAAATCTATTGTTGTGGACGATGAGCAGGAATCCCGCGAAACCCTTCTCCGTTTCTTATCCAAATATTGCCCGGATGTTGAAATCGTTGGGGAAGCAGATTCTGTAAACGGAGCTGCAGATATCATCAGAGAAGCGTCTCCGGAACTGGTATTTCTGGATGTCAATATGCCTGTGGAAAATGGTTTTAAACTATTTGAAAAGATATCGGATATTAATTTCTATACGGTATTTGTTACTGCCTATGATCAATACGCTGTACAGGCATTCAAGCACCATGCGGTAGATTATCTTCTCAAGCCTATTGTTATTCATGAGCTGATCATTACTGTAAACCGGGTGGCCAAACTTTTAGAAGAGAAGAACAAAATTCAGCAGTTGTCTGCCCTGCTTCATCATCTTAAAACTCCGGTTGAGCAGACTAAAATAGCTCTTCCCACCCTGGAAGGTCTTGTGTATGTTCATACCATGGATATTGTACGTCTTCAGGCTGATGATAATTATACCTCTCTCTACTTCAAAGGAGGAAAGAAAATGATGGTTTCCCATACCCTTGCCTATTTTGAAGAAACGTTAAAGGAGCAGGGTTTTGTCCGTATTCATCATCAGCACCTCATCAACCTTCAGCACGTTGAAAAGTATATCCGCGGACGGGGCGGCTATATCATCATGAGCGATGAAACGTCTTTACAGGTATCACAGAGAAAAAAAGATGAATTTCTCCGGATTATAAAAAGGCTTAAGTAATAAAAAAGGCAAATTCGCTGAGCTGCAAATTTGCCTTTTATTTTTTTACCTGAGTCGGCTATGGTTTAGCTTCCAGTTCAACATCATATTTTTTTGGAGAATATTTGGTCAGCGATCCTGTTGCAGCATCAATTCCTACTCCTATAGCTCCTCCCAGAATAATATTCAGTAAAGTTACCGCATTAAAGTTTTTGGTCAGTTTTACTTCTTTCTTCTCAAATCCTTCTTTTTCAAATGTCACCATCTGCTTACTCAAAGATCTTTGGATTTTAGCAGTACAGGGTGTTGTACATTTTTCTATTCCTTTGTGAAATACTTTTGCTCCTTCAGGACTTGAAGAAAAAGCTATTGAATCCTGAGTTCCGGTAAAGATCGTAGCACATGAAGTAGTAGAAAGCGCAACTGCCAGCGCCAGTACAACTGATAATTTGTTTTTCATAAATTAATTAGTTCATTTTTTTAAGCCCGCGAACTTACAAAATAAATTAAAATAATCAGCATAAAAGGCAGCAAAAACTATGATAAACTGTAGCATCAGCAGGCATTAATAAAAAAATAACTCCAAAATTTCAACTCAAAGCACTCACTATGATCCGGTTATCTTTCATTTTAGAAATATTCAAAAAAAAAGCAAATCTGCTGTTGTACAAATTTGCTTTTTTATATTTTTTAATGATGCTGTGGATCCGCTTATTGCTCTTCCCTGTGCACAAGTTCCATGGAAAATGCTGGAAGACAAATTGCGAGGTATTCGCAAGGCTCAGAAAACGGATTGCTGTAACGGATTCTCGCTCCTTTTTCAATAAGGATACTCTGTCCTTTTTCCAGCGTAACGGTTTCGCCATCAATTTCAAATTGTTTTTTTCCTGAGATGATATAGGTAAACTCGTCAAACTCTGGTGTCTGGTGAGGTTCAGTCCAATCCGGGGGTGCTACCATATGAGCAATTGAGACATTGGAGTTTCCTGTAGAATTTCCCCAGTGCTCCTCAATCAGTTTCCCGTCTGTGGTAGGAACTACAAATGGGGAGTGTTGAATTTTATATTTTTTCATATCCAGTCTTCTTTTGTGATTTCATATACGAAATTGGTTCTCGTAGGTTCTGCAAAATAGGCAACTTCTTCTTCAGCAATCTTTTTTCCACCCAGTCTTTCCAAAGCTTTCTGTGAACGGAAGTTTTCTTTTCCGATATGAAAATGAACTTTATCTACAAACTGAAAGATATAATCCAGCATAAGCTTTTTAACCTGAGGATTGATGCCTTTACCCCATGATTTTGTCCCATAGAAAGTATACCCGACAAAAATATGATTGTCCCCTTCATCAAAATCATAATAACGACTGCTTCCCAATACATCTCCCGTAGCTTTCTCCATAATTTTGAAAGCACCTTTACTCTCCATAGCTCCTGTAAAAAAGTTTTCAAAAACTTCTCTCTTGTAACGATCTTTGTTGGGGTGTTGTTCCCAGACTTTAGGATCAGAAGCCACTTCATATAAAGATTCAAAATCCCCTTGCTGTAAGGGGATCAATTGAAATTCTTCATTCTCTAAAACGGGCTGAACAGAAAAATTCATTATTTAGCTCTTTTTAGTAGAATCTGATTCTATTTTCTTGATTTCTTTCAGCTTGTCAGAAATCTTGATTACAGTGTCTAATTTGGATGGCTTCAATGGAACTTCAGCCTGAGCCATATCCCATTTGATAACAAGGTTTCCTGTGTTTTCATCTGTAGGATTCAAAGTGATTTCAAACCATTCTTGTTTGTCTGTCAATGTATTTACCGGTACGGTAACATCTACCACATCCTGTTTCGGATCGTAAGTGTAAGCTCCCCATTGTTGGAAATCTTTATTAAGGATCACTTTCCATTCTTTTTCTGAAGGAACAATGAATAACCCGTAAGTTCCTGCAGGAACTGTTTTCCCACCAAAATTAACGGCCTGTCCGAAAGTGATTTTTGTAGATGAGTTAGCACCGGCTCTCCAAACCTGGCCATAAGGAACCAATTCTCCGAAGATCTTACGTCCTTTCACTCCTGGTCTTCCATAGTCGATAGAGATTTTGGACATAGAAAACTGCTGCTCAACCTTCTGACGCGGACTTGCGGCCGGTACAGAGTAATCCTGAGCAAAACTGAATGCTGAAACTGAAATGCAAACTGCTATTATTAACTTTTTCACGTGCAAATTTTTGCTTAAAATTACAAAAATCAAAACGAAATAGCTTTCCCAAACTTCGTTAAATTTTGTTTTACCGATATTCTTCTATGAAGGTGTTTTTTAACCAATTCCTTTTAAAAAGTGAATGATCAACTATTGAACAATTTATTTTTCTTAATCGTTTTCCCTTTTCTCAGTTGTATGGAATGAAAAATGGAAGGCACATCATTCGTCCAGGCTTTCAATATGAAAAGAATAGCTATAATCTCTGCTCGGGTAAGCAAACCAACCCAAAAACAAAGGTTGAACAGAATGACAGACTGACATTGTAAAATGACTTGAATCAATGTTCCAAAAAGTAGTAAAGTCCAGATCTTGGCACCAATAGAATGCGTCGCTACTTCCTTTCGGAATTTCAAAAAGCTTACCAGATAGATAAGAGCTTCGGCTCCTACAAGAATGATTATTTTGAAAGCGTTTGTTTCAAAAAACTCCGGACACATTATATAAACAGCAACTCCTACTGATATGAAAAATATCTGATCAACCGTAGAATCCAAACGTCGGAGTTTTTGTGTGGAAACATTCAGATGTCTGGCGATAATTCCGTCAAAAATATCCGTCAATAATCCGGTTGATAACAGAATAACAGTAATAATCTTATAGTTTTCGATTTTAATTACACTTAAAGAAATGATGATAAACCCAATAATCAGTCTGGAAAAAATTAAGATACCCGGAATTTTCGATTTCATAAAAAGATAGAAAAACTTATTGTAAATGGCGAAAGTTAAGGATAAAATTCTTTTTATATTTCTAAAACAAAATAGCCTTTTCCAATTCCAGTAATTTTTGCTTTCGCCAGATTCCTCCTCCATAGCCTGTTAATTGCCCGTTGCTGCCAATTACGCGGTGACAAGGGATTATAATGGATATCTTATTCAGACCATTGGCATTGGCTACGGCTCTTACGGATTTAGGATTTCCCAGAATATCTGCCTGCTCCTGATAGCTTCTTGTGGTACCGTAAGGAATTTCCTGAAGAATCTTCCAGACTTCTTTCTGGAAAGCTGTTCCTACAGGGGAAAGAGGAACTGTAAATACGGTTCTTTTTCCTTCAAAATACTCTTTCAATTCTTTTTCCAGCGTAACAAAATGAGGATTTTCTCCTTGTATTATATTCGCTTTAAAATATTCCGCAAGACTTTTTAATTCTGTCGGAAGCGCTTTCCTGTCGGAAAATTCAAGAAGGCAGATTCCATGTTCATCGGCACAGGCTATCATGGTTCCCAGCATGGTTTCTATTCTCTTCAGATCAATGATTTTTTCCATGGTATTATTCTTAGGTGATACGCCAAAAATATTTTTAAAACTCTCATTAAAACCACTCAGACTTTCATATCCTGTGTCAAATGCTACCTCAGTAACCGATTCTCCCTGTTGAAGCTTTTTAAATGCTGTATTGAGTTTTGACATTCTCTGGAAAGCATGAAATGTAATTCCATGGTGTTTCAGAAACCATCTGCGGACGGTAGCGGGTTCCAGACCTCTCTTGACAAGATCGTAGTCTTTAAGCTTTAATGTGGGGTCAGTGGCAATTTCTTTCAATAAATCTTTGATATACGAAGGTGTAGCGTTGAGATTTTCCAAAGGTCTGCACACTTTACAAGGACGATACCCTCTCAGCATCGCATCTTTGGTATTGGAAAAAAATTCTACATTTTCAAATTTCGGCTTCCTGGCGGTACAGGTCGGTCTGCAGAATATTCCTGTGGTTTTTACGCCCATCCAGAATATCCCTTCAAATGAAACATCTTTGGTATAAGATGCTTCGTACATTATTTTTCCTGTGAGTTGCATCATTCAATAAAAAGAGGTGAAAAACTTTTTCCGTTTGTAATCTTCTGACTTGCTTTTTCAAGCTCTTTGTAGATATGTCTGTACATGAACGCACCTGAAGTAACTCTTTTTACGCCTAATTCTTTAAGCGTATCAAAATCGGGTAAATCAGGAAGAGCCATAACATTCACAGGAAGTAAAGTAGCTTCTGTTATGGTTCTGATATCATTTTCAGAAATCATCCCCGGAACAAAAACACCATCAGCTTTAAGATCTTCAAACAGTTTAATTCTCTCTAAAGTTTCTTCCAGTGCATTTTCCATATTCAGTAAAAAAGGATCTGTGCGTACATTGATAAATATCTGATCTCTGTTTTTATCTAATTTGATGAAAATATCTTTTAATTTTTCATAGAAAACATCTCTGTTTACCAATTTTCGTGTTCCGTCAATAACGTTGGTATCTTCAATATTAATCCCCGATACTCCAATTTCTATAAGTTTCATGATATTTGAAACTACTGTATCATTTTCAAGACCATATCCGGATTCCAGATCTGCCGACAGAGGAATTGAAACGGAAGCTCTGATCCTCTTCATGATATAAAAATATTCTTCAAAGGTCATCTGTTCTCCATCTTCATATCCTAAGCTAAGTGCGACAGCCGAACTTGAGGTAGCTAATGCTTTATAGCCCAGCTTTTCGTATGTCTTTGCGCTTTCTACATTCCATACATTACCCAAAAGTAAAGGTTCTTCACCGTGATGTAACTGTTTAAAACTGATCATAATTTTTTTATTCAAAAGTAGAAAGATTACCATATGCTCTACAACCGAAAAATGAACACCTATTTTTTATAATTTTCCGAATGTAAATTTTGGTTTTTAAAATAGAATCGCTTTTTCAAGCTCCAGCAGTTTTTGTTTTCTCCAGATTCCACCAGCATATCCAACCAATTCACCGTTTGAGCCGATCACCCGATGACAGGGAATTAAAATCGCAATTTTATTGATGCCGTTGGCTGTTCCTACGGCACGTATCGCCTTTGGATTTCCCAGTATTTCTGACTGCTGTTTGTAGGTTCTGATTTCTCCCATCGGAATGTCACGGAGAAGCTTCCATACTTTTTCCTGAAACGCTGTTCCTGTAGTAAACAACGGAACTTCAAAATGACTTCTTTTTCCTTCAAAATATTCTTTCAGTTCTTCTTCCAATTGTATGAAATGAGGATGTTCTTTTTCTACAATTTCGGTTTTCAGCACCTTAGATAAAGCCTTCAATTGTTTTTCAATATTTTTCCGGTCTGTAAATTCCAGCAGACAGATTCCCTGATCTACGGCACAGGCAATCATTTCTCCCAATGGAGTTAATATGCTTTTTTGGTGTATAATTTCCATTCGTTTAAAATTAAGTTTTTTGGAAATCATAATTTCTTTTTAATCCGTTAAAATTCTTTTTATCTGTTGAATATGTCTTGCATTATGATAAATAACAAAACGAAAGGTATCTCCCAACTTCAATTTGATCAGCTTTGAAATACTAATACTTGTTTTTGTTTTTTCCAGATCAATATATTGTGCTTTTTCCAGTAATTCAAGCATTTTACCCTGCTGCTTTATGAATGTTTCCACTACCCTTTTATCCAGATTGCTATGAATAGGATTCATCGTTTTAAGCGTTTTCATTGTATTCAGTTTCTCTTTGGGAAGCATACTTTTAGCAAAATAATTTCCAAGAATTCCGGGTTTAAAATAGGATTGAGAAGACTTCCTTGCTGAAGAAATAGTACGGCTGATTTCGGGAATATAAAAATCTCCGTAGCGGTTAAGATGTTCCAGGCATTCCAATGTACTCCAGCTTTCTGCTGAAGTTCTGAAATTCAGATCATATTCGGTCTTTAAAGACAACACTTCAGCAAACTGTAAATGCTGCTTTGTCCTGTTTTTTAACTCATCCAGTAATTCTGAGGTTGAAATTTTCATTACGTTTTTTATGCAAATATGCTGATCCGAGTGTTCTTAAATCTTGACTGAACTCAAGATTTTTTGAGTCTGGATAAAGTTTCCGGTGACATCCTCAGATAATTGGCAATGTATTTATTGGGAACTTCCTGAAATAGTTTCGGACTTCGTTTTAAAACTCTCTCAAAGCGTTCTCCCGGAGCATTAATCAGCAGATCTTTTTCTCTTTCCAGCTGCTGCAATACGAGGTCTTCCAGAATATTCATCCAGAATTTCATATGTTCTTCATTTGATTGTATAAATGCATAGAAATCCTTTTTTGAAGCTACTTTTACCGTTGTTTTCTTAATCGCCTGGATATACAGATCTGAAGACTTTCCTGATAAAAAAGAATCCAGACTGACAATAATATTTCCGGTATATCCGAAACGGATAATTCTCTCTTCATTTCCATCCATCATAAAGATCCTGACACTGCCATTTTCAATAAAATAAATAGAGGTATCCGTACTGCCCGAAATCTTAAGGAACTCATTCCGTTTGAATTCTTTCTTTTCCCAATGGATCCCACTTTGAAGCAATTTTTCAACCATTTCATTTTATTATTTGCTTTTCCAAAGATAATAGGTAATTTTAAAGTTTTAAAACACTAATCACTGATAATGCTCAAAAAAACAGTACTTTTTATGCTGCTTTCAATTGGATTTTCCGGTATGAAAGCACAACAGACCATCCCCTTCAGGATCACCAAGCACAATAATATTATTGTAAAAACCCTTGTCAATAAGAAAGATTCGCTGGATCTGATGTTCCAGATCGCGATGAAAGATTATGCTATTTCTCCTGATGGCAAGCAGAAAGCAAATCATATTATTTTCAACAAAGAAGAACTCAGCGACGACAATACAGTACAAATCGGGAAAATTATTCAGAAAAATGTTCGCTTTTTTGATAATCAGTTAACTGGTCATGAAGCAGATGGAAAAATCGGAACCGGAATTTTTGCAGGGAAAGCCTTTAAAATTGATTATGATAATAGCCAATTTGTGATGTACGACAAAATGCCGGATCTGAAAGGCTACCAACCCATCAACATCATTCTGGATCATGAAGGGTTTTACCTTGCCGCAGATAATATTCTTGAAGGTGATCAGCAGCAGGAAGCCTATTTCGTTTTACAATCCGGGTTTTCCGGAGCCATTCTTTATAGCAATGATTTTGCCGAAGAAAAACATCTGGAGAAAAAACTGAAGGTAACTGGAGAAAAAACACTAAAGAATTCTGAAGGTAAAACTTTAACGACCAAACAAGCTGTTCTGCCGTATTTCAAATTGGGAAATAGTGTGTTTAAAGATGTTTCCGTAGGATATTTCTCCGGTGAACTGAAAACACAAAATGTAAGTTATATCGGTGCTGATATGCTCCGCAGGTTTATCTGGATCTTTGACGCAGAAAGGAAAATGGCTTATATAAAACCCAGCAAATACTTTTCAGAACCTTATTACAAAATGAATTAGCATACTATAAACGCTTTAATGTCAAGAAAGATGATGAAGATCAAAACTGTCGCAGCACTGATATGTTTTCAACTGGTGATTGTAAGCTGTAAAAAGGAAGAGAAGAAAACGGTTACCACAGAAACAAAAATCACAAATGACACTATAAAAACAGTAAAAATTGAAGAGAAAATAGATTATACCCACTTTAATATATTCAGTCTGTCTGTTATTTCATCTGCTGAAAAAGATTCTGATATGGATATTTTCATTTCTGTTTCAGATATCTATAAAGGAGAACAACCGATTCCAGCAGAGATTGCTAAAAATCATAAACAGATGTCTTTCGATGAACTCCAGCATTTTGAACTGGATGCGCCCAGCAGAAAAAAATTGCTCAACGGAATTAAGCTCACTGAAAATGATTCGCTGTACATCTATGAGTATGGCTCTAACCAACTTCAAAGAATGCCAGTCAGCCAATTAAAAGCCGTGGCCTATTTAAGTCCTTATTCTGATGATCAGGATTTAGACCCGGATTCTTATATGATGGGATTCCAGGTTGCCACTCATCAAAAAACAACAGAATACGACCGTTATAATAATGCCATCGCCTATTTTGGGAATAAAAATCCGTTTGTAGACCATAAAATGAAAGCAGTGAAATGGCAAAAAGCTGATGCGGCCAGTTCAGGAAAATATTTTAGTCAGTCCAAACTTACCAAGGGAAAAACCTATCAGTCACAATATGAAAATCTGACCTATTATCTTCAGGATTATCTTGAAGAAGGAAATATCACAGAACGTAAGCTTGCGGTCATCAATGATCGTAAGGAAAAAATTGCGGAAAAGACCTTCAGCCTTGCAGGAAGTGATGGTGGAGAATTTCTTCCTCTTTATGGTATAGATGCCGATGAAGCCAATGTTTTCCAATATACAGGTCACCTTTTCAAAGGAAAGCCTCCTGTTATTTTTGGATTCATGGCGCAGTCTTTTGGTTGTCCTTCCATTAGTTTTTTAGATCCAAAGGAGAAGGATTTCCCTATTAATTGTGATAACAGACATTAATAGGGCGACAATGTAAAATGGTAAAAAAGCTTCTAAAAGAATCGGTTTTAGACTTCTACCGGAATGACAAACTGTACGAATAGATTTTTAGAATTAGTATTCATCAATCACCAAAATAAGATTCAATAGAAACGGGCTTTAGCCCGTTTTTTATTACATCAGCAATTCCATTGGCTTTAGCCAAAACCTAATTTTAGAATTAATCTACATAGAAAAAGCAAATCTGTTGATGAACGGATTTGCTTTTTTATTTTCAGTATCAGTTGTGTATTATTTCTTAGAATAATATTTGTCTTTCAGATTCATAAAATAATTTTCGGGGTCTTTGAAACCATTACTCTTCATGAATTTGATCACTATATTCAGATAGGCCTCAGAGGGTTTAAATTCTGTTCCCATTTTTTCGGAAAACTTTTGATACTCTTCTTCAAGCAGTCTGGGATTTTTTGCCAACTGCTTTATATCGGTTCTGAACCCTTTAAATATAAACTTTAAAGCTTCATAATTTCCGGGATAAGAAACCGTTCCGTGGGTTTCTCCTTCAAAAAAACTATGTTTATAGTTGAGAGTTCCATTCTTTTCTATTATTCCTTTAAACTCTTCAATAGCCTGCGTCATATCGGAATTCCAGTTTTTCTGCTGTTCTTCATTATCTGCCTGGGAAACATACAACGATTTTTTCGCAGGAAAGTTCTTATTTTTTTCCAAATAATCTTTCGTTCTGGAAATAGTCATTTTATTGTCCCACCATAAACTGGGATCATTAGCAACATAAGCATTAAAATAATCAGGATGCAAAAGGAATGTATTAATGGCAAACAGTCCTCCGAAAGAATGCCCTACCAACACAGAATACTCCTGAGTTCTGTAGTTTTTGCTGATAAATGGTTTCAGCTCATCCTGTATGAATTTTGCAAAATTTTCCCCACCTCCGCTGTCTGCAAAAAGAGTAAGAGCGGGATTTACGGGACTTTTCTTTTCAGACTTTGTCGGCGTAAGATCTCTTGTTCTTTCTGTGTTTTTAATTCCGACAACAATACATTCCGGAATATCGGCATACGGTGTTCTGGCAATGAAATCCGTTAATCCTGTATAATATTCAAAATTGATTTCTCCATCTAAAAGATAGATGACCGGGTATTTTGCGGGGTTGATGCTATTGTCGTTATACGTTTTAGGCAAATGAACCCAAATTTCTCTGTTTTCATTTAAAACTTTTGATAATAAGTTCTGCTTCTCTCCTATCGTCAGTTTTTCCTGAGCTTTCCCCAATGTAAACAATAAAAATAGGGGAAGGCTGATCATTTTAAACCAGTTGTTCATGGTGTGAGTCTTTTCTTTGTTAATGAATATTTTTAATTTCTTTATTCTTTTTAGGGGATTTATTTCTTCGGCCCCACCAGATCAGGAATCCGGTAATCGGGAGACTGGTACAGATAATTCCGATGATGAAAGTGAATATTTTACCGAACATTCCGCCCCAATAGCCGACGTGAAGATCAAAATTCATGTGTTCTATTACTTCATGCATCTGAACTTCTTTAGGATAGTCAATCTCATTTCCTGTGTATTTGTTGGTTTCCATACTTTTTCCGTTGACAAGACTTTTCAGTCCAATAAACTGAGCTACTCCGACATGATATACTGTTGCAGAATCATTTCTAGGAATACTCATTCTGAACTGTTTTGCATCAGGAAACTCTTTAAATTTTCTTTCTACAAAATCGGTATAGGACAACGCTTTCTTCTCCGGATCAAACTCAGGTTCATATTTTTCTGCAATGGTATGGGCGTCTACAGCTCCTCCGAAAGCCTGCTGGGTAAGATGGGTTAAAACCTCATAGGCCATAATCAGTCCTGTAATGGTAATAAACACAGCCGGAAGCAATGAGTAAAACCCAAACACATTATGAAAATCGTAGTTTTTCCTGCGCCATTTTGTTCCGGATTTAATTTTAAAAGCTGTTGTTCTTGTGGTTTTGTTCCATTTTTTTGGCCACCAGAGAATCAGTCCGCCGATAAGCTGGATAAAAAATATGATGGAAGCAACTCCAACCACCGTTTTCCCAAACTTTCCTGCCAATAGCTGCGCATGAATATGGGCTACAACATAGAAAAACTCATAGCTTTTTGTAGAGCCAATTACTTTTCCGGTGTAAGGATTGAGATAATGATAAGCAAATACACCTCGTGGACCTCGCTCTTTCTTCTTGGGTTTCTCTGCTTTATCAATATTTTTATCTTTAGGAGGCTTCGTTGCTGAAGCTACCCTGAAACTTCTGTCTGCTTCTTTGTAAGTATCAAAATAGAACGCTTTTCTGTCCGGAACCTGTTTGTGAAACTGGACAAGCAATTCTTCGGGTGTCATTTTTTTAACATGAGCCGGAACCTGAACATATTTGGCGCTTCCACCGCACAGATCAATAATTTCGTCACAAAAGACAAATACCGTTCCCGAAAGAGTAACGGTAAGCACAATGATTCCGGAAACCAGGCCGAGCCACAGATGCAGCCAGCCGGTGATCCTTTTGGTAAGGGATTTTCCGTGTTTTTTTTTAGGATTAGTTTTTTTATTTTCCATATCTGTTTTATCCATTCAAAAATATAATGGTAGAAAATGCAAAGGCGCAATCGTATTTATAATAGCATGTTTGTAAAGTGAAAAGAGTTATTCCTGCTGCCGTTTACTTTAGCATATTTGAAGGCTTCAGAAATAAATATTATAAATCAAAGCGTTGCACCTTTGCGGTTTTCATCCTTATCTTTTATTTAAGATTTTTTGTTTTTCAGGTATTAAAATTTGAATGCAAAATTGGCAAGGATTTCTCTTGGCTTCTGTGGCTGTCCGTAGAAGTTCCAGTAGTTTTCATTCAGAGCATTATTCATTTTCAGACCGATTCTGTATTTTTTCTTATCATAGAAAATGGTAGCCCCTACAGTAGTATAAGAAGGAGCAAGAAAATGATTAACAATATTGATATAGGTTTGATCTACAAAATTAAATCCGGCTCCAAAACCAAGTCCTTCATAAGCGCCATCCATAATTTTGTAGCTTGTCCATAAATTGGCTACATGCTTTGGCGTCCAGGCGATTCTCTTTCCGCTGTCTTTGCTTCGGTCATCATATTTGTTGTCGTTATATCCGTATCCGGCAACAATATTCCATCCTTTGAAAGGATTGGCAATGATGCCTATTTCCAGTCCCTGACTTTTGATATTCCCATCCTGAATACTTCCTATTCCACCCGGATCTGCAACCAGTCTGTTTTTAACATTAATATTATAGTAGCTTACGGTCGTCAGTAATTTTTTATGGAAAAGATCTACTTTAAAACCTGTTTCAATCTGATTTCCCTGCTCCGGATCCCATTTTGTCAAAACACCGACTTCATTCAATGATGGAGCATAGTTTTTAAATCCGTTCACATAATTGGCAAAGAATGAAATCTGTTCTTTTACAATTTCATACACCAATCCGAACTTTGGAGAAAACTGGGTCTGACTGTAACCGGAAACCTTATTTTCAGCATATCCGTTTTTGGTAGAGATCTCTACACCATTTACCACCATATCATCATTTTTATAACTATCTACTCTCAAACTGGCCATCACCAGTAAGTTATCTGTGATATTTAAAACATTGGAAATATAACCACTGATCGTTCTGAAAGTCGTAATATCAGATTCTGTAGATTTTCTCTCTCTGTTCATGAATTTGTTTCTTGAGATAGGATCCCATGCCGAAGAACTGTCCAGATTCACTTTGTCATAAGGCATGAAAACATTGCTGTATCCGTTGGCTTCGTAATAAGGAAACTGATATTTTGTTCTTTGCTGGAAGTAATCTATTCCCACGACAAGGCGGTTTCTTAACCTTCCTATTTTAAAATCCCCTGTAAAATTCTGCTGGATATTGTCTGTGGTTACTTTAAAGCTGTCAAAAGGACGGATCATTCTTTCTACCTGATTATTATTCAAATATCTAAGCACTAAAAAGATCGATTCATTTTCATTGGCTTCTCCTCTTTGGTAAGAGGTTCTTGAAGTCCATTGATCATTGAATTTATGGGTAACCTCAGCCATCGTCACAAAATTGGTTCTTTTGGAACCGATATCATTACTTGTGAATGCTCTTTTATAAGCTACTTCAAGATCTTTCATTGAATGTAAAGTCAGCTTTTCTGAGTTTCTTACATACGCATTCAATGTTTTTTCAGGAGCATGGAATTCTGTATCAAGTGTTACGGTGGTTTTATCACTTACTTTATACAAAACACTTCCGGAAAAAAATAATCCTTTGTTGTAGCCCGCATCCTGAAAAGAATCCTGAGAATAAGCCGCTACATTGAATCTTGCCAATGCTGTTTTCTCTTTGTTCAAAGGGGTGTTTACATCGGCAGTAATTCTGTTCATTCCCCAGCTTCCGGTGGTATAATTGATAATTCCTCCGAAGTTTTCCTGTGGTTTTTTCGTTACAATATTTACAACACCTCCGTAATTGGCGAGTGTTCCTCCGAATAAAGTTCCGGATGGTCCTTTTATTACTTCTACTCTCTCGATATTAGCGATCTCAGACTGTACCCTTGGATTTTGAATCAACCCGTTTCTGAAACTGGCGTTTGAACTGAATCCTCTCATGAAAATATCATTTCCGCTGTCATTCACGCTGTTGCTTACCACTACTCCTGGAGCAGAAGCCATAGCTGTATTGAAGTCCATTGCCCCCATTTCACTGATGATTTCTTTAGGAACAAGGTTGTAGACAGTTGGATTTTCAAGGTTTTCCAGAGGAAGTCTTGCAATTGATTCAGATTTTTTGGTTCTGTAATTGTGAGTTCCCTGAAGTGATACGGACTGAATTTCAGCCACTTTAATGGTATCCGTTTCCTGGGCACTCAGCATCGTTACGGCTAATAGAGCTGCAGAAATAATAGTTTTTTTCATGTTTATAATTAAGTTAGTTCTGCAAAATTATTTTATTTTTATTAATTCTAAATAAAAATATGACACATATCATGAAATTAACTTTATGAAATAGCCCATCAATAAAGGATTCAACAAAACATACAACTATTAGAATTTAAATTTTTCTTATCTTCATACTCTATACAAAGTCAATTATTGATTCTAATTTTTCAAGAAATGAGCAACAACATCCAAGAAACCATTCAGCAATTTCTACAGTTTATGTCGGAAAGAAATCTAACAGAATTAACTAGTCTTTTTTCTGATACTGTAGACTGGTATATACCTGGTGATGAACAAAAGGCGCCTTGGTTGGGAGTAAGAAACAATAAGCAGGAAGTCATGGATTTTTTTGAACTGTTATGGAAAAATACAGAACCCGTTTCTGCAAAAATTGATCATATTTTCAACGATGATGAAAATGCAGTTATCACTGGAGAATTTGTGACAAAAATGCTTGAAACAGGCAGAATTGTAGAGTCTTTATTCTGTATCCAGATGCGTATTCAAAATAATAAAATTACTCGTTATCGATTGCTGGAAGATAGTCTGACAGTTTCAAAGGCTTTGGAAAAGTAATTTAGAGCCATCCATGATAAAACAGAAAAGCGAAAGATTTCTCTTCCGCTTTTTATAATGATTTTCACTTATTTCTGTTCAATATTTATATCACGGCTGCTGCCATCATCGACATATAATAATTGGCACAATGGAGTGCGTTGATTAAAACAATTTCTTTATCTGGGAACGTTTCAAAAGCATCAGAGGAGGTAATCTGATATTCATAATTCATAGAAGTCCATTTCAGATGGGGTTTTATCACCATCAGCTCTACGCCATTCTGATCTGTGAGGACAAATGATTCTTTAAAAATGCCTCTGTGCTTAAAAAGATAGCCATTTTTAATTCCATCAAAATAAGTCTGTACTACAATTTCCCCATTCCAGTTCATTCTGAATTTCAGAAGCACTCTTTCATGATCTTTCAGCTCAATAGTGGTTCCCCAAAAACCTTTTGGCTCCACCTGATAGGTACGACCATCTGCAATTTCAATAACAGCATTAAATTTAAACCAGCTTGTATAAGTAAGTTTTCCAATTAATTTTTCTTCTCTTGTGATTTCAAAAGATAAAGAATTACTTGATTTTGCGTAATATTCTGCCATGGTTATATTTTGATTTGGTGGAATTTTTATTAGTTTTTAAATAATAATAACAGCCTGAATTTTAACGCTCTAATTTATAAATAATTCGGTAAACATAATGTAGTTTTTAAGCTGGTATGATAAAAATGATTGATAATTAATGAGGAGCTATGTTTTTTACATCAAGTTTTTCATAATAATGATGGGAATCTGCATTCAGCATAATCTTCGGCGTTTCAAATATTCCATTTAAAAAATAGGTTTTGTAAGCAGCTGGCTGACCAAAATCTGTATAATGAAGTTCTATTTCAGGATTTATTCCATTATCTAATTTGTATGTCCCAGTCCCATAAAATTTGCTTTTGAACGTATTATCTTTATATAAAACTAAAGTATCAGCGGTATGAGGAGCTTCCACACAGCAAATTGGCTTATCAAAATTCATGTTAATATATTTCCCATAAATATCCTGCTTTTTTAATGGAAAATTGATATTGAGAATAAATATAACTCCTAATACAATAGTAAGTGCAAAAAGTATTTTTTTCATAGAATAATTGATAATGCCACGATATTCTTTTTAATCGAAATATTTACTACCCTAAATTATAGAATTTATATAGAAAAAACCTCATAGATTTCAGAAATCTATGAGGTTTACAATATTTATTCTAGTTCGAAATTACATCGTCTCCATTTTGAAGCTCATGCTTTCGATTACTTTTAGAATTGCTTCTACTGTATCCATTGAAGTTAAACAAGGAACACCATTTTCCACACTCATTCTTCTGATCTGGAATCCGTCTCTTTCTGCCTGTTTACCTTTTGTAGTGGTATTCACAACGTACTGAACTTTTCCTTTCTGGATCAGGTCGATAAGGTTTACACTTTCTTCTCCGATTTTGTACCCTATCTTGCAAGGGATTCCTTTTTCTTCAAAGAACTTTGCTGTACCTTCTGTAGCCCAGATTCTGAATCCTACTTCATGGAATCTTGCTGCCAGAGCTGCTGCTTCATCTTTGTGCTTATCAGCTACTGTGAAAAGGATGGAACCGTGCATAGGAACTTTTCTTCCTGCTGCAACCAATCCTTTGTAAAGTGCCTTTTCAAGGGTTGTATCTTTCCCCATAACTTCTCCTGTAGACTTCATTTCAGGGCCTAAAGAGATGTCAACTTTCGTTAGTTTAGAGAAAGAGAATACCGGTACTTTTACAAATACTCCTTCTTTGTTTGGAACCAATCCGTTTTCGTATCCTAAATCTTTCAGCCTTTGTCCCAGGATTGCCTTTGTTGCAAGGTTAGCCATCGGAACCTCCGTGATTTTGGATAGGAAAGGAACTGTTCTTGAAGAACGAGGGTTTACTTCGATCACATATACATTTCCTTCAAAAAGAACGTATTGGATGTTCATTAATCCGATCACTTTCAGTCCTTTTGCCAGTCTCTGTGTATAGTCTACCAAAGTATCAATTTCGCTCTGAGAGATATTCTGTGGCGGATATACTGCGATAGAGTCTCCGGAGTGAACTCCTGCTCTTTCGATGTGCTCCATAATTCCCGGAATCACTACTGTTTCACCATCGCAGATGGCATCTACTTCGATCTCTTTTCCTACCATGTATTTGTCAACCAAAACAGGGTGCTCAGGGCTCGCCTCCACTGCATGTTCCATGTAGTAAGCCAGTTCTGCTTCTGCATATACAATCTCCATTGCTCTACCTCCAAGAACGTAGCTTGGACGTACCAATACCGGGTAACCGATCTCGTTAGCAATTTTTATAGCTTCTTCTTTAGAAGTTGAAGTTCTTCCTTTTGGCTGAGGGATTCCAAGTTCCTGAAGTGCTTTTTCAAATTTATCTCTGTTTTCAGCTCTGTCAAGATCTTCGAGTGAAGTTCCTAAGATCTGAACGCCGTGAGATGCTAATTTATCTGCAAGGTTAATCGCAGTCTGCCCTCCGAACTGTACAACTACACCCTTAGGTTTTTCAAGCTCGATGATGTTCATTACATCTTCTTCAGTAAGCGGCTCGAAGTATAGTTTGTCAGAGATTGAGAAGTCTGTAGAAACAGTTTCAGGGTTGTTATTGATGATAATCGCTTCGTAGCCCATTTCTTTGATCGCCCATACTGAGTGAACAGTAGCGTAGTCAAATTCTACTCCCTGTCCGATTCTGATAGGTCCTGAACCTAGTACGATGATTTTTTCTTTGTCTGAAACAACGCTTTCGTTCTCTTCTTCGTAAGTTCCGTAGAAATAAGGCGTTTCACTTTCAAACTCAGCAGCACAAGTGTCTACCATTTTGTAAACCGGCATTACTCCGTTTTCTTTTCTGAAGTTGAAAACCTCACGTTCTTTTACATCCCAAAGAACAGCGATATTGATATCTGCAAAACCTAATCTCTTAGCTTCAATTAATATTTCTTTATCAAATTTGTTGGCAGCGATTACTTTTTCAAAGTCAACCAGCTTTTTCAGTTTCCAGATGAAGAATTTATCAATTTTGCTCCATTCTACAATCTGCTCCCAGTCGTACCCTCTTCTTAAAGCATCTCCGATAATGAAAAGTCTCTCATCATCACATACTCTGATTCTTCTTTCGATTTCCTCCGCAGTAAGTGCTCCAGCTTGTTTTGTTTTTAATCCAAGGTGCTTGATTCCTGTTTCTAATGAACGGATCGCTTTCTGCAAAGATTCTTCAAGGTTTCTTCCGATGGCCATTACTTCACCAGTGGCTTTCATCTGAGTAGAAAGTCTTCTGTCTGCAGTTTCAAATTTATCGAATGGGAATCTTGGGAATTTTGTTACTACGTAGTCAAGAGCCGGCTCGAAACATGCGTATGTTTTTCCGGTTACCGGGTTCATGATTTCATCCAGAGTCAATCCTACAGCAATTTTTGCAGCAATTTTCGCAATCGGATATCCTGTTGCCTTACTTGCTAACGCTGATGAACGGGAAACTCTAGGGTTTACCTCGATGATATAATATTCGAATGAATGCGGATCTAAAGCTAACTGTACGTTACATCCTCCCTCAATTCCTAACGCTCTGATGATTTTCAGGGAAGCATTTCTCAGTAACTGATACTCTCTGTCTGAAAGCGTCTGAGAAGGTGCAACTACGATAGAGTCTCCTGTGTGAACTCCTACCGGGTCAATATTTTCCATGTTACAAACTACAATGGCGTTGTCGTTTGCATCACGCATTACTTCATATTCAATTTCTTTGAAACCAGCGATTGATTTTTCAATCAAACATTGTGTTACCGGGCTGTGCTTTAATCCTAATTCGGCAATTTCTTTTAATTCTACCTCGTTGGAAGCGATACCACCTCCTGTTCCTCCCATTGTAAAGGCAGGACGAACAATTACAGGATATCCGATTGCATCTGCAAAAGCGAGTGCTCCTTCTACCGTATTTACGATATCAGATTCCGGTACCGGCTCGTTCAGTTCTCGCATCAACTCACGGAAAAGGTCTCTGTCTTCTGCTCTGTTGATGGCAGAAAGCTTTGTTCCCAATACTTCCACTTTACACTCTTCAAGAATTCCTGATTTTTCCAATTCTACCGCCATGTTCAGACCTGTCTGACCTCCCAGTGTAGGTAATAATGCATCCGGACGTTCTTTTCTGATAATGTGGCTTACAAACTGTAATGAAATCGGCTCGATATATACTTTATCCGCGATTTCCACATCCGTCATGATCGTTGCAGGGTTTGAGTTGATCAAGATTACCTTGTAGCCTTCTTCCTTCAGAGACAGACAAGCCTGCGTTCCTGCGTAATCAAATTCAGCTGCCTGACCAATGATGATAGGTCCTGAACCGATTACTAAAATTGTTTTTATATCTGTACGTTTTGCCATTTTTCTTTTTTTAGATAC
>JASLCD010000068.1 GCA_030146295.1 Chryseobacterium sp. | reverse complement strand
AATCCAACAAAATAAAAAAAGGAGCTACTTCCGACTTTATGGAAATCGAAAGACAGAGAGGGATCTCCGTAGCGACTTCCGTATTGGCTTTTGAATATAGAGACCACAAGATCAACATCCTTGATACTCCCGGTCACAAAGACTTTGCTGAAGACACTTACAGAACATTAACAGCTGTAGACTCTGTAATCGTTGTTATTGACGTTGCAAAAGGGGTTGAGGAACAAACTGAAAAACTGGTTCAGGTTTGTAGAATGAGAAACATTCCTATGTTGGTTTTCATCAATAAACTTGACCGTGAGGGTAAAGATGCCTTTGATCTATTGGATGAAGTAGAACAAAAATTAGGATTAACGGTTTGTCCTCTTTCTTTGCCAATTGGTATGGGAAGTGACTTCCAGGGTATTTATAATATCTGGGAAAACAATATTCAGTTATTCTTAGAAGAGAAAAAACAGAAAGTTGGAGATTCTATTAAGTTTGATGATATTAATGACCCTTCTATTGATGAGGTGATTGGTGAAAAAGCTGCAAAAACTTTAAGAGAAGAACTTGATCTGATTCAGTCTGTTTATCCTGAATTTAACCGTGAGGATTATATGAATGGTGATCTTCAGCCTGTATTCTTCGGTTCTGCTTTAAATAACTTTGGGGTACGCGAATTATTGAATGCTTTCATTGATATTGCTCCAATGCCGCAGCCAAAAGAAAGTGAGACCCGTCTGGTAAAGCCTGAAGAAGAAACTTTCACAGGATTCGTTTTCAAAATTCATGCGAATATGGATCCTAAACACAGAGACAGACTTGCTTTCGTAAAGATTGTTTCAGGAACATTTAAAAGAAATGAAAACTATTTATTGGTAAGAGAAGGTAAGAAAATGAAATTCTCCTCTCCTAACGCATTCTTTGCCGACAAAAAAGAAGTGGTAGAAGAAAGTTTCCCTGGTGATATTGTTGGTTTACATGATACGGGGAGTTTCAGAATCGGAGATACATTAACCGGTGGAGAAAAATTAAGCTTCAAAGGTATTCCAAGTTTCTCTCCTGAACATTTCCGTTATATCAATAATAACGATCCGCTAAAAGCTAAGCAATTGGCAAAAGGTATCGATCAGCTGATGGATGAAGGGGTTGCACAGTTATTCACCCTTGAAATGAATAACAGAAAGATCATCGGAACAGTGGGTGCACTTCAGTACGAAGTTATCCAATACCGTTTGGAGCATGAATATGGTGCAAAATGTACGTATGAACCTCTATCCATGCACAAAGCATGTTGGGTAGAAGCTGATGAGAAATCTGAAGAATTCAAAGAATTTGCAAGATTAAAGCAGAGATTCCTGGCAAGAGATAAATACAATCAGTTAGTATTTCTTGCAGACTCATCGTTTACGATTCATATGACACAGGAAAAATTCCCGAATGTAAAACTGCATTTCATCAGTGAGTTCAGAGAAAATTAATCTGAAATAAGCAGACAGAATCGCGAAATAGCGAAATTGTTAAAATATAGATCCGCAGAAAAATTCTGCGGATTTTTTATGGTATACTTTCTGCAGCCACCCCTCCAGAGGAAGGGAAATTTTAGGTTTCCCATTTTGATATTCTGAGAAAATACAAAGCGATTCAAACAATTTCAGTGTTTCAAACAAAGAAAAACACTTGTAAATCTTTTGTAAAACAAACCCAAAACAATAAAAATCAAACACTTAGTATTTTACACAAGCAAAACAACTCCTTTACAATCGTTACAAGAACTTCCCTCCTAATTTTACTTCATCAAAAATTAACGTTATGAAAAAGTTCATATTACTCGCTGCTGTATCAAGCACTTTCATTATGTGTAAAAAAGCAGACGCTACACAGGACAAAATAAATGAAGTAATCCATTCGGCGGATAGTGCTGCCACAGTTGCTACAGAAGCTATTGATGATGTCAATAAGACTGCTGACAAAGTTCTGGACTCTGCCAGTATTAAAATAAAAGACTTTGAGAATACTAAAAATGACATCCAGCAAAAGATAGAGAAAACCTCCAAAATGGTAGATTCTTTATCTGATAAAATTGCCAATACAAAGCTGGAATCCAAAATAGAGAAAAAAGATTCTTCTGAAAAAAAATCTGAAAATATTGCTGTAAAAACTCCTGCTCCAAAGGTTATAAAAGAAACCAAAATCGTTTATAAAGACAAACCTAAAAATGACAGCTATGAGCTGAATATGCCAAAAGATAAAATGGTAAAATCAGGATATCTTGAGATAAAAGCAGACAATGCAGAAACGGTGAAGGAAATTATCAGAGAAGAAGCTGATAAAAATAACGGCTACATCAAAAGTGAAAATCTTTCTTATATAGAATCTGCCGGCAGCTATGGAGAGGATCAAAAAATATACAGTATTGATATCAAAGTTCCTATCCAGCATTTTGATGGTTTAATGGATGCTATCAACAATAATATTGGAGATATTAACACCAAAGACATTCAGGTTTCAGGGCGCAATTATGCAGACAATACCATCTGTACAATCAATGTTACTATCAGTGATAAGACGAAAACAGAAAAAGAACCTAAAACTTTCGGTGGAAAATCATTGGCAGCCATTGGATCAGGCTGGGAGGTGATAACTTCTGTTTTTCTGTTTATTCTTCCGCTATGGCCTTTATTCCTTATTGCCGGTATCGGATATTATTTTTACAAAAAGAAGAACAAAAACATTCCTGATAGCGACTCTCACTAGATTTAAATCCATCCTCCGGGTAGATTTTTAATATTTTTTTAATGAGGTTTAGAAGATAAGATTAATTCTTATGCCTAAATTTATAACATTAATAAAACAGCTTGCTTATTAGGAAAATTTCTCTTAACTTTAAGTATAAGCAAAATGTAATGAATCTCTGTTCTAAAACAAGGTTCATAATAAGTTGGGAAATTTTTATTTCATATATTAATATTTTGTGATTTGGTGAAAATAAGGCTCTCAATTTGAGAGCCTTATTTATTTTATTTCATATTCACAATCTTGTCTACGACAAACTTTGTATTTCCTCTCCACGGCAGTGCACCATTATATTCTTTGTAATGAAGATCAAAGGTTTTTCCACTGTTTGTTTCCAGTTGTTTGAAAACTTCAGGATCAGCTACAGAAAACTCAAACTCATAACTTGTGATAGTTCCTGTTCTTCCTTTCCCGAATCCTTCCTGAATCAGTTTACCTTCATAGGTTTTGAAGACATAGCCCTTTTTCATGGCGTAATTCAGGTATCCGGACTTCACGCCTTCTCCAAAAACGAAGAAGAACTTATACCATACAAATACTCCTAATAAAAGCAGTACGACACCGAGAGTGATCCACAAAGATTTTTTCATAGGTAATGTGTTTATATTTTTTTATTTTGCGATGCTTCTTGAGATCACTATTTTTTGAATTTCAGAAGTTCCTTCGTAGATCTGAGTGATTTTTGCATCTCTCATTAATCTTTCTACGTGGTATTCTTTTACATATCCATATCCACCGTGGATCTGTACAGCCTCAATAGTAGTATCCATTGCTACCTGAGAAGCGTATAGTTTTGCCATAGCCCCACTTTCAGAAATATCTTTTCCTGCATCTTTTTCGCATGCTGCTTTAAAGCAAAGCATTCTTGCGGCAGTAATCTGAGTAGCCATATCAGCTAATTTGAAAGCAATTGCCTGGTGGTTGATAATTTCAGTTTTGAAAGCCTTTCTTGTTTTAGCATATTTCAACGCCAGTTCGTAAGCTCCGGAAGCGATTCCTAAAGCCTGAGAAGCAATCCCAATTCTTCCACCATTCAATACAGCCATAGCAAAATTGAAACCAAATCCGTCTTCACCAATTCTGTTTTCTTTAGGAACTTTTACATTATTAAAGATCAGAGAGTGAGTATCACTTCCTCTGATTCCCAATTTGTCTTCTTTTGTTCCCACTTCAAAACCTTCCCATCCTCTTTCTACGATGAAAGCATTGATCCCTTTGTGTTTTTTTTCAGGATCTGTCTGAGCGATTACGATATAATAAGAAGCTGTTCCACCATTGGTGATCCAGTTTTTAATACCATTTAAAAGGTAGTAATCTCCTTTATCTTCTGCGGTTGTTTTCTGAGAGGTTGCATCAGAACCTGCTTCCGGCTCAGATAATGCAAATGCTCCAATCACCTGTCCGCTAGCCAGTGGAGTAAGATATTTTACTTTTTGTTCTTCAGATGCAAACTTTTCAAGACCGGCACAAACCAATGAATTGTTTACAGACATTACAACTGCTGCAGAGGCATCTATTTTTGCAATTTCTTCCATTGCCAATACGTAAGAAACGCTGTCCATACCTGCACCTCCGTATTTTGGATCAACCATCATTCCCAAAAGACCCATCTCTCCCATCTTCTTCACCTGTTCTGCGGGGAATTTCTGGTCACGGTCTCTTTCAATAACTTCCGGTAATAGTTCGGTTTGGGCAAAGTCTCTTGCTGCCTGCTGAATCATCAGCTGTTCTTCTGATAAATTAAAGTCCATAAAAAAAATAATTAGATAGCCGT
>JASLCD010000060.1 GCA_030146295.1 Chryseobacterium sp. | reverse complement strand
CCTCCTAAACCCGTAAGTGAACCTAAAAGACCAGCGGAAATTGCGCCAAGGAAGAGTATGATGATTTCTGACATACTACAAATAATGTTACAAATATAAAATTATTGTAGTAGTCTGCCAAACATTTGAAAAAGATAAATTTAACGTATTTTTGTATGCATGAAAAATGAAATGAAATTATTTTATGTTATCCTTGGGGCAACTCCCAAAGGAAGAAATATTGAGCAGCACGATGTTTTCTTCGGAATAGCGGAGAGTCTTAAAGATCTGGTTCCCGATATGAAAGACTTTTGGAAGGAAGCAGAAGGTAAGATTCATCTGGATTGTTACCAGGAAGTAAAATTCGCAGATGGATATGAAGTAAAGATTGTAGAAAAAGGCGAAAACACTTCAGATGACCAGCTGTTTTTTCTCAATTTAGGAGGGTATAAATCTGGTTTCTTTGAAGAATTTCATGAACAGCACTTAATGGTGGGGAAGTCTATGGGAGAAATTGTAAAAAGAGCAAAAGCTACCGAATTTTACCAGACCATGGGATTTGAAGGGGCTGTAAGCCATATTGATGATAAGCATGGAGTAGATATTGATGATATCTTCAATGTGAGTGACATCCTGCCAGCCTATATGAAAGAAAAATATGCTATCGTTCTTAAAAAATCTGATGCAGAAAATCAGAAAAACCCGATGGGACTTGGGTATTTAAAGATCGATAAAGTACAATAAGAATAAATCTAATAAAAATAAAAAATGAAAATAGGAATTCTGGGAGGCGGACAGCTGGGAAGAATGCTGATACAAAGTGCACTGAAGTATGACGATGAGTTTTATACACTGGATCCGGCTTCTGATGCGCCATGTCATAATATCTCGTATTTTACACAAGGGAATTTTAATGACTACGAAACGGTTTTGAACTTCGGAAAAGATAAAGATGTTGTCACCATTGAAATCGAGCACGTGAATGCTGATGCATTGGCAGAACTTGAAAAACAGGGGATAAAGGTAGTTCCTAATGCCAGCATCATCAAAACCATCCAGCAAAAAATCCTTCAGAAAGAATTTTATAAAGCCCACGATATTCCAAGCCCGGAATTTCAGATTGTATGGAACAGCGATGAAAAAATCATTATGCCATTGCCATTCGTTCAGAAAATGAATACAGGAGGATACGATGGAAAAGGAGTACAGGTGATCAAAACAGAAGAAGATTATCAGCACTTATGGACAGAAGCTTCGGTAATAGAAAGTCTGGTAGATATTGAAAAAGAACTTTCTGTCATCGTGGCAAGAAATGAGAATGGAGAAACCAATATTTTCCCGGTAACGGAAATGGTTGCTGATCCAAAGCTGAATCTTTTGGATTTCAATGTATGTCCGGTTCTTCTGACAGAAGATGTTCAGAATCAGATTGATTCCATTACAGAGAAATTCCTGAATGCAGTGAACTCTCCGGGATTGTTTGCCATTGAATTGTTCCTTGACAAAGAGGGGAAATTATGGGTGAATGAAACCGCTCCAAGACTTCACAATTCAGGACATCAGAGCCAGGAAGGAAATACGAATTCCCAATTTGAGCAGATGTACCGCGTGGTGAAAAATTTGCCTTTGGCAGATACTGATGCCATCACCTATAGCGGAATGCTGAATCTGGTAGGAGCAGAAGGGTATGCAGGAAAAGTAATCTATGAAGGTATGGAAGACGTTCTTCAGTTACCTGAAACCTACATTCACTTATACGGTAAAACAGAAACCAAGCCGGGAAGAAAAATGGGACATATCAATGTCCTTGCAGACTCCAGAGAAGAGCTTATGGAAAAACTTGTTCTGGTAAAAGGAATGGTAAGAGTAATTTCTGAATAAAATCATTTAAGGAAATAAAATATAAAAAGGAGCTGTTTTAAGATAAAACAGCTCCCTTTTTTGTGATGTGGTTATTCAATAGGAACGGGCTTTAGCCCGTTTAAATATAATTATCAATGCAATTGGCTTTAGCCAAAACTTAATTTAGATTTCGGCTAAAGCCAGATGTATTCATGTTGTTTATATCAGCCTAAAGCCAGATCCTATTGATGACTCAATAATAAAAAATGATTATTGTACTTAGATAACTTCCAGCATCCCTCTTTCAGCCTGTCTAAACCACTTTTATTTAAAAATCTTCTGAATCACATTTCCGATTTCCACAAAATCCCCATGATTCCCCACAGAACGTATTTCCGGACTGTTTTTATCATATTCTGAGAAAGGGAAGATCAGAAGATAATTATTGTCATTCAGATTCCTGTTCAGAAGTTCCGGAATCAGTCTCATTCTTGGAATATAAGATTTCATCCCTCGTTTTGCCATCAGAATAATCAGGGCTTCATCATCTTTCAGCTGAGCAGCAGTTCTTTCACCGTCCTGCCAGGTATTCATGATGATAAATTCTGCTTCTATATTGGCTTTTTTAATGATTTTCTGTAGAATATCAAGGATGTTTTCAGGAGCATAAAAAACGACTGTCGCGCCGGAGTTTCTGGCAATATTCCATACTCTCAGTAATGCATGAAAGAATCCAGCTTCCTGATGGGCATTTTCCGGAATCATCACAGCGTATTTTTTGATGGTGGAAAGCGGCTGTGCGGCATGGTACACCAATACATTTACATCATCATTCTGCAGATAACCGTTATAGAGATTATAGACAAAAGAAGGAGAGAACCCTTTTTCATCCTCCAGTCCAATGATAAGGTCTGTAATTTTCTGTTCTTTAATCACATTATTTACACCGTTGATCACATCATTGTCATATCTTTTTAAGGCCTGCAGCTTTACATCTGCGGCTGCTGCCGCATCTGCTGCCTGGTGAAGAAGTTTTTCAGCGTTTTTCACCGAAGATTCATTTTTATCCTCATTGATGACATTTAGAGCAAACAGATCTTCTGTATTGGAATGGGCTTTTATCAAAATTCCCAAATTCACCATTCTCTCAACCGTCGCCTCATGATTAATGGCCAATAGAATACTTTCTTCCTCATGGGTGTTTCCGGAAACCGTATCTTCATTATCACTCTCCGCAATCTTCTGAGCACTTGCCATAGAAATGAAAGAAGAAATGGTACATGAGATCAGGATCAGTAAAATACTTCCGTTCAGTACATGTTCATTTAATAATCTTACAGGCTCTCCGGTTTCTGTTTCAGAAAGAATAATGTTATACCCTACCATTACTGAAGCCAGTGTTGCAGCAGCTGAGGCAGAACTCAGTCCAAAAATCAGCTTTCCTTCCTCTTTGGTGAGTCTGAATGTTTTCTGAGTGGCCACCGCAGAAAGATATTTTCCTCCAATGGAAGCTACAAGCATAATTCCCGCTACTTCCAGTGTTTCCCAGCTCTTAAAGAAAACCTTGAAATCAATAAGCATTCCCACACTGATCAGGAAGAACGGAATAAAGATGGCATTTCCTACAAACTCAACCCTGTTCATCAAAGAAGAAGTATGAGGAATCAGTCTGTTTAAAGCCAGTCCTGCAAAGAAAGCTCCGATAATCGCTTCTACACCGGCCAGTTCGGCCAGCATAGCTGCCAAATAGATCATGACCAGTACAAAAATATACTGTGAGATTTTATCATCCACTCTTTTAAAGAACCAGCGGCCTATAATAGGAAATACAATCAGTACAATCAGGGCAAAAACCACAAAGGAAACAGATAATTTAACCCAGAATTCTGTTCCCACATCTCCCTGAGACATTCCAACAATTACAGCAAGCACCAATAGCGCCAGAATATCCGTAATCATAGTACCTCCAACGGTTATATTAACCGCTTTGTTCTTTGCGATTCCCAACTTACTCACCAATGGATAGGCGATAAGCGTATGGGATGAGAAAAGGCTGGCAAACAGAATGGAGGTAAGCATAGAAAAGTGGAGCAGGTAATATCCGCCAAGATATCCCAATACAAAAGGAACTGTAAAGGTATAGATACCAAACGTAAGGCTTTTCCATTTATTCTTTTTAAAATCACCCATATCGATTTCAAGCCCTGCCAGAAACATGATATAAAGTAATCCGGTAGTTCCCGTCACAACAATACTGCTGTCTCGTGACAATACATTGAATCCGTTGGGGCCGATAATAGCTCCGGCGATGATAAGGCCCAGGAGGTGCGG
>JASLCD010000015.1 GCA_030146295.1 Chryseobacterium sp. | reverse complement strand
ACATTTAATGAATAAAAGGGGATCGATAAGATATTATACAATTCAGCGCCAGATGAAGACGCATCCCTAAACAGCATTACCTGTTCCAGGTTCATTGGGTATAATCTCAGCCTGTTAAAGCACCCCTTTATTTCAGCCGCAAAATTACAAAAAATATATGAATTGAGATTCGTATGTAAGGCCCAGGGTTTTTAGTTTTGAGATAGAAAAAGTACAATGAAAAAAATAAGAGTTATTGGATGAATCCTTCATCACTTATAATTCTTTAGTAGGTTTTATTGTCGGCATCCACATAATAGTAGCTTTTTCCGTCTTTTGTAACTTCAAACATCTTACCCAGTTTCCAGCTGAAGTTTCTTTTGATATTGGCGTATTCAAAAGGAATAATGATCTTATTATGCACGTCAATCACTCCAAATTTATCATTATTGGAGGCAATTATCATTGGATTGGCCACATCATCTCCTTCCATAATAAACAGATACTGATATTGGGGATAAATCTGAAATTGCCTGTAATCTGCAGCATTCACAAATGTTGATTTTTCTATAATTCCATAGAAGCCATTCAGAATATAAGCCTGAAACAATTGCTGCTTATATTCCTCGAATTTACATTTTCCAAAATCTGCATCTTTGAACTGATAGACCCTTTTCCCAGACTGGTCTATCCGGTAAGAAATCATATCTTTTTCTACTGTAGCATACTCTTTACTTCCAAATTTCCTAACTTTTTCGTTAGGAGAGTTCAGAAGGTTACAGTCTTCATAAAAAAATACGGCAATATGATATTCCGGCTGAATGATAAATTTCCCGTTCTGGTTGACATACCCAAACTGATCCCCTTTCTTTTTGGGAATCAAAACCGGAAGATCTTTATTGATCACCACCAAATCAGGATTAGGCTTATTGGCTGCAGATCCTTTCTTAACCATAGTTTTCACACCTTTTCCAGCTCTTATTTTCTTCACAGATTGAGTCTGTGAAAAAATGAAAACCGAAATAAAAACGCATAAAACATTCAGGATATTTTTCATATTCGCCATATGTCTACAAAAATATGACCAAAAATAGATATTATAAAATTCATATTTATAAAGAATCTAAATAATTTCGTTTCTATAAAATATTAAAAATTCGTAATTTTGGGAACATTTTGAATTGTTTGATAATTTTAAAAACTTTTAAAAAAAGTGTAGATTATGCTGACTTTATTCGGTTAATGTTGCATCAAAATGCGAGAACTCAAAATGTCATTAACTGTATTTGTACAGACCGGTAAAGAAGAAGCAGGCCTACCTTTAATGTTGAAAGACCTTCTATTATGAATATTTATAAGGATTACATCAAAGAGATTGAAGAAAGAAAAACCCAGGGGCTTCATCCAAAGCCAATTGATGGTGCTGAATTACTAAGCGAAATCATTACACAGATTAAAGATGCAGATAATGCTGACCGATCGGATTCTCTTCAATTTTTCATTTATAACACACTACCCGGAACAACAAGTGCAGCGGGAGTGAAAGCAAAATTTTTAAAAGAAATTATTCTAGGTGAATCCGTAGTAGAAGAAATTTCCCCGGCATTTGCCTTTGAACTATTATCTCACATGAAAGGTGGGCCTTCTATCGAAGTATTGCTTGACCTTGCCCTGGGTAATGACCCTGCTATTGCTAAAGAAGCGGCAAATGTTCTTAAAACTCAGGTTTTCCTTTACGAAGCAGATACTAACCGTCTGAAAGAAGCATTCAACAGCGGTAATGAAATTGCAAAAGAAATTCTTGAAAGCTATGCAAAAGCTGAATTCTTCACTAAACTTCCTGAAGTTGCTGAAGAAATCAAAGTAGTTACCTACATTGCTGGTGAAGGAGACATCTCAACAGATTTACTTTCTCCCGGTAATCAGGCTCACTCAAGATCAGACCGTGAACTTCACGGAAAATGTATGATCACTCCTCAGGCTCAGGAAGAAATTAAGGCTTTACAGGCTCAGCATCCTGATGCAAGCGTTATGCTTATTGCTGAAAAGGGAACCATGGGTGTAGGTTCATCAAGAATGTCCGGAGTAAACAATGTTGCTCTTTGGACAGGAAAACAAGCCAGTCCATATGTACCATTCGTAAACATTGCTCCGATTGTAGGAGGAACAAACGGTATTTCCCCGATCTTCCTTACCACAGTAGACGTTACCGGAGGTATTGGTGTTGACCTTAAAAACTGGGTAAAGAAAGTTGACGAAAACGGGAACCCAATTCGTAATGAAAATGGTGACATCGTTCTTGAAGAAGCTTATTCAGTAGCAACAGGAACGGTTCTTACTATTAATACAAAAGAAAAGAAATTATATAACGGCGATAAAGAACTGATCGACCTTACCAGATCTTTCACTCCGCAAAAGATGGAATTCATCAAAGCAGGAGGTTCTTACGCGATCGTATTTGGTAAAAAACTACAGACATTTGCTGCTCAGCTTTTAGGAATTGAAGCTCCTGCTGTTTTTGCGGCATCAAAAGAAATTTCTCACGAAGGGCAAGGACTTACTGCTGTAGAAAAAATATTCAACAGAAATGCTGTTGGAACTACACCAGGAAAAGTATTACACGCAGGTTCTGACGTTCGTGTACAGGTAAATATCGTTGGATCTCAGGATACAACAGGTCTGATGACTTCTCAGGAGCTAGAATCTATGGCAGCAACTGTGATTTCTCCAATCGTTGATGGTGCTTACCAGTCAGGATGTCACACTGCTTCTGTATGGGATAAAAAAGCTCAGGCCAACATTCCTAAACTGATGAAATTCATGAACGAGTTCGGTCTTATTACCGCTCGTGACCCGAAAGGTGAATACCACGCCATGACTGACGTAATCCACAAAGTTCTTAACGATATTACAGTAGATGAGTGGGCCATCATCATCGGTGGTGACTCTCACACAAGAATGTCTAAAGGAGTTGCTTTCGGAGCTGACTCAGGAACGGTTGCTCTTGCATTAGCTACGGGTGAGGCATCGATGCCAATTCCTGAATCTGTGAAAGTAACGTTCAAAGGAAACATGAAAGAACACATGGATTTCCGTGATGTGGTTCATGCTACTCAGGCTCAGATGCTGAAGCAGTTTGGAGGAGAAAATGTATTCCAGGGTAGAATCATTGAGGTTCACATCGGAACACTTCCTGCTGACCAGGCATTTACTTTTACAGACTGGACTGCTGAGATGAAGGCAAAAGCTTCTATCAACATTTCTGAAGATAATACTCTGATTGAATCACTGGAAATTGCAAAAGGCAGAATCCAGATCATGATTGACAAGGGTATGGATAACCACAATAAGGTTCTTCAGGGATTAATTGACAAAGCAAATAAGAGAATTGAAGAGATCAGATCAGGAGAAAAACCTGCTTTGACTCCGGATTCAAACGCTAAATATTATGCTGAAGTAGTGGTAGATCTTGACGTAATCGTAGAACCTATGATTGCTGACCCGGATGTAAACAATGACGATGTGTCTAAGAGATATACTCACGATACCATCAGAGACCTTTCTTACTATGGAGGTGAGAAAAAAGTAGATCTTGGTTTCGTAGGATCTTGTATGGTTCACAAAGGAGACCTTAAGATTGTTTCTCAAATGCTTAGAAACATTGAAAAACAACAAGGAAAAGTAGAATTTAGTGCTCCTCTTGTAGTAGCAGCTCCTACATATAACATCATTGATGAACTGAAGGCGGAAGGAGACTGGGAATTATTAGAAAAGTATTCAGCTTTTGAATTTGATGATAACGCTCCAAAAGGAGAAGCTCGTGTTGAGTACAAAAACGTAATGTATCTTGAGCGTCCTGGATGTAACCTTTGTATGGGTAACCAGGAAAAAGCAGCAAAAGGAGATACTGTTTTGGCTACTTCTACCCGTCTTTTCCAGGGAAGAGTTGTTGAA
The DNA here is from genome assembly GCA_030146295.1 of Chryseobacterium sp. Taxonomy (GTDB): domain Bacteria; phylum Bacteroidota; class Bacteroidia; order Flavobacteriales; family Weeksellaceae; genus Chryseobacterium. Next base: position 2,846 of record JASLCD010000015.1, on the reverse strand, counting down.
GATTCTGAACGTAAAAAAGGAGAGTCTCTACTTGCTTCCACTCCGGTTGTTGTATTGTCTGCGATCATCGGAAGAATCCCTAACATTGATGAGTACAAAGCTGCTGTTGAAGGTATTGACCTTACAACATTTGTACCTTCTATTAAAGAATTGACCAGTACAAGCGCTCACTAAGAGATTGATTAACAAGTCGCAAGACTATTAAAAACCATATCAATGGAAGATTTTAGCCCTTTTAGGATTTAAAATCTTCCATTTTTTTGTTTAGAACGTTTCTATTTTAAGATAATTACGTTTTTTTTTGATAAAATCTGGAAAATAAATTCTATTTTTTCTTAAATTGAAAGTTATAAAATCTATTGATTTTAGAATCAAAAACACCCTGTTTATAGATTATAGGAACGTTTTTTGATGTATAATAATAATGATTTTTCTTTTTCAAACATGGGAAAAGGAACATTACTGGAAAAAGAACAAAACTAAAATACGATATGACTTTTGATATTGATATGATCAAAAAGGTGTACGAGCGTTACCCGGAAAGAATTGCAGCAGCAAGACAAATCGTGGGAAAACCTCTTACCCTTTCAGAAAAAATCCTTTACACCCACCTTTGGGAAGGAAATGCTACACAAGCGTATGAAAGAGGAAACTCTTATGTAGACTTCGCACCGGACAGAGTTGCGATGCAGGATGCCACTGCTCAGATGGCACTTTTACAATTTATGCAGGCAGGAAAGACTAAAGTAGCTGTACCTTCCACTGCCCACGCGGATCACCTGATCCAGGCAAAAGTAGGTGCTGATAAAGACTTACAGGAAGGTATCAACAAAAACTCTGAGGTTTTCAATTTTTTAAGTTCTGTATGTGATAAATACGGAATCGGATTCTGGAAGCCGGGAGCGGGGATCATTCACCAGGTTGTATTGGAAAATTATGCTTTCCCTGGAGGTATGATGATTGGTACTGACTCTCACACGGTAAATGCGGGAGGACTGGGAATGGTAGCCATTGGTGTAGGAGGTGCTGATGCAGTAGACGTAATGGCAGGAATGGCCTGGGAGCTTAAAATGCCTAAACTTATCGGGGTTAAATTAACCGGTAAAATGAATGGATGGACTTCTGCAAAAGACGTTATCTTAAAAGTGGCAGGAATCCTTACGGTAAAAGGAGGTACAGGATGTATCGTAGAATATTTCGGTGAAGGTGCAGAATCTCTTTCTGCAACGGGTAAAGGTACCATCTGTAACATGGGTGCTGAAATCGGGGCTACGACTTCTACCTTCGGATATGATGATTCAATGAGAAGATATTTATCTGCAACAGGAAGACAAGATGTTGTAGATGCAGCTGATAAAATTGCGGAACACTTAACAGGTGACGCTGAAGTCTATGCAAACCCAGAACAATATTTCGATCAATTGATTGAAATCAATCTTTCTGAGCTGACTCCGCACTTAAATGGACCTTTCACTCCAGACTTGGCAACTCCAGTTGCTGAATTCAGAGCTAAGGCTGAAGCAAATGGATGGCCACTTGAAGTTGAGTGGGCACTTATCGGTTCTTGTACGAACTCTTCCTATGAAGATTTATCAAGAGCGGCTTCCATCGTGGAAGATGCGGTAGCCAAAGGGGTAAAACCTAAAGCCATTCTAGGAATCAACCCTGGTTCCGAACAAGTGAAATTCACCGCGGAAAGGGATGGATTCTTAGATTCTTTCAGAAAGTTTGAGAACGCAAGAATCTTTACCAATGCCTGTGGACCATGTATCGGACAATGGGACAGAGAAGGTGCTGAAAAAGGAGAGAAAAACTCCATCATCCACTCCTTCAACAGAAACTTCGCAAAAAGAGCTGATGGTAACCCAAATACCCACGCTTTCGTAGCTTCTCCAGAAATGGTGGCTGCCGTTGCGATTTCAGGTAGATTGGATTTCAACCCAATTACGGATACATTAACCAACGAAGCTGGTGAACAGGTGAAACTTGATGAGCCTAAAGGTTCTGAACTTCCATCAAAAGGTTTTGCAGTGGATGACAATGGATATCAAGCTCCATCTGAGGATGGATCCAGCGTTGTTGTCAATGTAAGCCCAACTTCGGACAGACTTCAATTATTGGAGGAATTCCCTGCCTGGGATGGTAAGAACATCGAAGGAGCCAAAGTATTGATCAAAGCCTTTGGAAAATGTACCACTGACCATATCTCCATGGCTGGACCATGGTTGAAATACAGAGGTCACCTTGACAATATTTCAAACAACATGTTGATTGGTGCTGTAAACGCCTACAACATGGAAACCAACCACGTTAAAAACGAATTAACGGGTGAATATGGTGAGGTTCCTGCCATACAAAGAGCTTATAAGGCTGCTGGGGTACCAACCATCGTTGTAGGAGACCAAAACTATGGTGAAGGTTCTTCAAGAGAGCATGCAGCCATGGAACCTAGACACCTAGGAGTAAAGGCTGTATTGGTGAAATCATTCGCGAGAATCCACGAAACCAACCTTAAGAAACAAGGGATGCTTGGAATCACGTTCGCTAATGAAGCCGACTATGACAAAATCCTGGAAGATGATACTGTTAACTTCTTAGATTTGGATCAGTTTGCTCCAGGAAAACAACTGACTTTGGAATTCGTACACGCTGACGGAACCAAGGATATCATCATGGCAAACCATACTTATAATGACCAACAGATTGATTGGTTCAAGGCTGGTTCTGCGCTGAACTTGATTAAGCAACAAGAAAAATAGAAATTAATTGTTAGATTGATTCATAAAAAGACGGCTTCATTTGAAGTCGTCTTTTTTGTTTTTTAATTATCCCTAAAAAGATAATCT
>JASLCD010000014.1 GCA_030146295.1 Chryseobacterium sp. | reverse complement strand
CGATTATGAAACATTATTTCTTCTTTTTTTGTTTCGCGGTCCAGATGGCTTTCGGGCAGGTTTTGTTTCCATATTTACAAAACCCGACTCCGAATTCTATGATCGTCAATTGGAAAACAGCTTCCAATAATGAAACAACAGTGATCTACGGAGATTCTCCAACCAACTTAAACGTAACGGTAACAGGAACTACCAATATCTTTTCGGATACCGGATACAACAACAACTATTATTATCATACGGCAAAGGTTACCAATTTGCAGCCGAATACGAAATACTACTATAAGATAAAAACAGGAACAAGCGAGTCTGCTGTCTATAATTTCAGAACTCTTCCTTTGCCTGGACAGGCTGTAACGGCTAATGGAAAGATCCGTTTCCTTATTATGGGGGACAACCAGATTAAAGCTGAGCCCAGATATGATACTCTTACTTTGAATGCCTATAAAAAATTGAAAGAAAAATTCGGAGCCACTTCAGATCCGTCGGATAATGTTGCTCTTACTTTTATGGTGGGAGATCAGGTGGATGTAGGAACATTGGATCATTATGAAAATGTTCATTTTAAAAAGAACATTAAATTATCACCGTATCTGCCTATTCAGACAACAGTAGGAAATCATGAAACCTATGGAACAATGGGAATGAATTCTTACTATGCCCATTTTTATATTGATGAAATTAGTTATAAAGGGATAAGCTCTGGTAATGAAAATTACTATGCTCAGCAGGCAGGTAATGTTTTGTTTGTGAGTTTAAGTTCTGAGCATACAGGATCCGCACAGCAGAATTGGCTTCAGCAGATCTTAACAGCAGCTAACAATGATACTACAGTAGACTGGATCATTTCTTTAAGCCACAGACCTTATCAGGCTGAGCAATATGTAGGAGATATCTCTACATGGGTAAGAGAAAATGCAGTACCGCTTCTGGTAACTTCAGATAAATATTTAATGCACGTGGGAGCCCACCATCATTTATATCACAGAGGGCAGCTTAAAAATACACCGAACTATCAGATTATTTCCGGTGGAACGGCTTGGGACCAGTATTGGGGAATGTCCAATGAAAAAGATTTTGATGATGTTCAGAAAACTTTGACAGACTGGACATATCAGATCGTAGAAGTAGATATTCCGACAGGAAAAGTGGATATTGAATGTTATTCTATCGGAGGAGTATACAACAAAAAAAATAATGTGTTGGTAGATTCTTTTCACAGATATAAAAATCAGCCTAAGCCGGCAAAACCATCCATTACCAACAATTTCTCAGGGGCTATCACTCTACCTTTGACACTGAATGGAAGTGCATTTACCTCTTCAAATAATGAACTTTTAAATACAACACAGTTCCTGATCAGTAAGACATCGAATTTTTCTGTGATTGAAAAAGAGTTCTACCGTGATTTTGAAAACTGGTTCGGAAAAGAAGGGAACGGAACTCCGGATAAAACCAAAAACCTGAATGAAGGAGTAGATATTACAAAAGCAACCTTGGCTACGAACTCTATTCCAAACGGAATCTATTACGTAAAAATGCGTTACAGAGACAGAAATCTGGAGTGGAGTGACTGGAGTGATGTAAAGCAGTTTGAAATCACTGGAAGTGTAGTTTCAAATCCTACATTTACTCTAAATAAAACAGAATACACCCAAAATGAAGCCATTACAGCTACCTTCACCGGAGGTCCCGGAAACCAGCAGGATTGGGTAGGAATTTATAAAAAAGGACAAACACCAGCCAGTACTACTTCGCAAGTGTACAGTTATACTAACGGACAGGTAGCAGGAACAGTTACTTTTAATAATGGTATGGCTAATAAAGGTCAGTATTTTGCAGGATTTTTTGCGAATGGAGGATATACAGAAATCACTCCAAGAAAAGAATTCTATGTAGGACCCAAAGTTCAGCTGCAGGCTTCTGCAGATACATATCCGGTAGGAGGAACGGTTGTCCTTAATTTTAGTAACGGACCTAACTTACAGAAAGACTGGATCGGAATTTATAAAATGGGGCAGACTCCGGGAACTACCGCTTCTATCAAATGGAGCTATGTAACTACCGCTTCAGGAACCCTTAATTTCACAGGACTTCCGAAAGGATATTATTACGCTCAGTATTTACTGGAAGACGGATATAACGGAATCGGGGAGAAGGTGTTCTTTAAAGTAGGTGATATCGTGACAGATCTTTGGATCAATAAACCAGTATATACTTTAGGAGAAAATATTACCGCTTCATGGACAGATTCTCCGGGAATTATCAAAGACTGGTTGGGGATTTATCCGCAAAGTGTTCAGACACCGGATGATAACTTCGTTTCTTATACCTATTTTGACGGAGTAACTCAGGGGACAAAAACAATTCAGGGAACAGCAGTACCTGCGACACCAGGAAACTATTATATGGTCATGTTTACCAATGATTCTTATACAGAAGTTTCAAACAGAGTACAGTTCCAGGTAACTTCACCGACGTTAGGAACCGAAGAAACAAGAAGTACAGAGAAAAATGTAGTGTTGTATCCAAATCCAACCAAACCGGGACAGCCTACTTTTATTAAGAGTGATTACCCGATTGAGAAAATCGAATTGGTTTCAGCTTCAGGAGAACTGCTGTATGTATCAAAAAATATCAATAACCAACGTTTCTCTTTGGTGAATGAAAACCTTCCGGCAGGCGTTTATTTTGTAAAAGTGCACGGAAGAAAACTATTTACTTTAAAGCTGATTATTCAGTAACAAGTAAAAGAAACACAATTGTAATTTTAGGGACCGCTGGAAATAGCGGTCTCTTTTTTTATCTTAAAACAGGGTGCAGATAAGGAGCTCAGTCAAATACTTTCACTCTTATCATCTGTGAAATCCGGATGATATGGTTAACAAAAAAGCAGCTCCAAAAAATTGAAACTGCTTTGATATATTGATGCCGTGATTAGTCAACATATAGATCATCCTCACTGACTGTCGCCGGATTTTCGGTAGAAGCATACTCATCAGGTATATCAGCCAGCATTTTGGTGTCCTGAAGAAGCTTTCCATCCGTACTATAAAGTTTTAAAAGTACCCATTTTCCACTGCGTTCAAGTTCTTTGATTCCGTTTAGGGTGGTGAGTTTTATTTTTCCGCTTTGCAAAACACCTGCTTTTACAGAAGATTTATTGGATGGTTTTCCTTTTATATACTGTACAATTTGTGCGGTGAACAAGTAATTATAATCTTCATCTTCACTTAAAGGCTGGTTGTAAGTGTATAAAAGAGCACCTTTATGATCATAGATAGTGGCGTCATAAGCTGTTTGTTTTGAATTTAATTTCTTCTCAGATTTCAGCTTTTTCTCTTCAGTATATATTTTAGTATTTACTAAAACACCTTCCTTATATTGATTTTCGGTAAGCCCTTCATAGGCCGTACCATTATAGGGCATTTCATCTTTATAGGTTAAGGTAGATTTAAGCTGTCCATTTGGGGAATAATATTTAATCTCCTGGGTAGCCCCTTCTTTTAAAATTTTCTCAGATGATAATTTTCCTTCTTCGTCAAAATATTTACTGGTGATGATTTCGCCGTTTTTATATACATCAATAGAAGATATCAGTGCATAATCGTAATTAAGCTGATAATCCTCACCATCTGTCGGTTGGTAAATATCATTCTCTTTATCGTACTGATAAACAAGATGTCCTATTTTTTTACCGGATTCATCATAAGTGGTTTTATAACCGTCTTTTTTGTTTCTCTTTTGTTCCTGCAGTACCTGTCCGTTTTTAGCATAGATAATACTTTCCTTTATACTGCCGTCACTTTTATTTTTTTCGATTTTTGAAATCCTCATCGGATTCGGATAGTAGTCTACCTGCAGCCCCTCTCCTGAACCCGAAGGAGAGGTACCAATAAGTTTTCCTTTTTCACCGTAATATTTGGTTTCGTAGTTGCCGTCGCTGTTATTGGTTTCATATCTGATCCCTTTAATATCCTCATCGTACACAATGGTTTTTACAGGTTGGGAATTTTCGTAGTAGGTGATGCTGTTATAAAAATATTCATTCTCAGGATCCTTATACACAATCATTTTTCCGGTGAAATTACCATCAGCTTTATATACCATGTCTTCAATAAGTCTGCCTGTGCTGTCGTAGGACTGGGAAGCTCCTAGCTGCTTACCTTTAGAATAGGTTACTGTACTCATTACTTTTCCTTCAGGAGTGTACCAGGTTACTTTACCGTCAAAAACCTCACTGCTTGGGGTAGTGTCAGAAGCCAGACCTTCCATCTGTAGCTTTCCGTCTTTATAGAAATCTTTGATAAGGGTAAGCTTCCCTTTAGGAGTGGTTTCACGGTAATATTCCATTTTATCCTGAGTCGTTCTTTCCCAGTTTTCATCGAAATAAGTTCTTTCCTGTGCATAGACGTTGATGCTGAGTACCAATGCAAGTAAAGCTGACGTAAATAATTTTTTCATGTTTTTATTAAATTATGATTTTTAAGTTATGATTAATGTGCTTTTGTGTAATGAAATGTATAACCACAGAGGTTAAAAGAAATAAGAAAGCAGGCAAAGAAAAGACTGCTGCAAATAATTTTTTATATTGAAATTGTGTTTAATGCTATTCTTGATTTGGGTCGACAAAAATAATAAAATATCAGATATTAAAGGACCCCCTGACCGCAAATATAGATCAATTTCATGAGAAATATGATGTAAAACGAACAGACTTGTTCATTTTTTATGGTAAAGGTTTGGTTCTGATTGTTTTAATGCTCGAGAAATGCAATTCAACAAAAGGATTAACTTCAGGATTATTTCCGGTCATCGGATATACCAGAAAATTTATTAAATTTAGCCAACAGAAAAATCTAATATTTCATGATAGATAAAAGAGTAAAAAATGCAAAGGAGGCCATCGAAGGAATTAACGATGGAATGACACTGATGCTTGGCGGATTCGGACTTTGCGGTATCCCTGAAAACTCAATCAATGCTTTGGTAGAAAGTGATGTGAAAGATCTTACCTGTATTTCAAACAATGCAGGAGTAGATGATTTCGGATTAGGATTACTGCTTCACAAAAGACAGATCAAGAAGATGATCTCTTCGTATGTAGGAGAAAATGCTGAGTTTGAAAGACAAATGCTTTCAGGTGAGCTGGATGTAGAACTTACTCCACAAGGAACTTTAGCTGAAAAATGCAGAGCTGCGCAGGCAGGAATTCCAGCTTTCTATACTCCAGCTGGCTACGGAACTGAAGTGGCTGAAGGAAAAGAAGTAAAAGAATTCAAAGGAAAACCTCATATCCTGGAGCATGCTTACGAAGCAGACTATTCTATCGTAAAAGCATGGAAGGGAGATCACGCCGGAAATCTTATCTTCAAGGGATCTGCAAGAAACTTCAACCATCCAATGGCAGGAGCAGCAAAGATTACCATTGCGGAAGTAGAGGAACTGGTAGAACCGGGGCAATTGGATCCAAATGAAATCCACATTCCGGGAATCATGATTCAAAGAATTTTCCAGGGAGAAAAATTTGAAAAAAGAATTGAGCAGAGAACTGTAAGAACTAAAGAATAAGCTCAAATAATAAAACAAAAAAGCGCTGAAAATATTTTCAGCGCTTTTTTTATGCTTGAGGAGTAAGAGTTTTTCTTTCTCCGATTTGTTGTCTCCACATAGCGTAGTACAATCCTTTTTCAGCAATCAGATTGGCGTGGGAACCCGTTTCTACAACCTGTCCGCGTTCCAGAACATAGATTTTATCAGCATGCATAATCGTACTCAAACGATGGGCAATGAGTACTGTAATCTGTTCCCTTTCTTTTGAAATGTCCTTAATGGTTGTCGTAATTTCTTCTTCAGTAATACTATCAAGGGCAGAAGTCGCCTCATCAAAAATCAGGAGATGAGGTTTTCTTAGAAGCGCTCTTGCAATGGCAATTCTTTGTTTTTCACCACCACTAAGCTTCAGACCACCTTCACCAATGACTGTTTCAATTCCTTTTTCTGCTCTTTCAAGCAATGCTGTGCAGCTTGATTTCTGTAAGGCAACAGCCAGTTCCTGTTCGGTAGCTGCAGGATTTACGAAAAGAAGGTTTTCTTTAATGGTGCCTGCAAACAACTGGGTATCCTGTGTTACAAAACCAATCTGATTTCTCAGTTCATCAAAATCAAATTCCTTTCCATTGATTCCATTATAAAAAATATTCCCCTCCTGAGGTCGGTACAATCCCACCAGCAGCTTTACCAGGGTGCTTTTCCCGGAACCACTTGGCCCTACAAAAGCAATGGTTTCACCATTTTTAAGATCAAAAGAAATGTTATTTAAAGCTTTATACTGAGCAGACTGATGCTTGAAAGAAACATGCTTAAATTCCAGCTCTTCAATAGCACCTATTTGTTTCGGCTGAAGAGGCTTTTCTTCCACTTCTTTTTTCATTAAGCGGTCGAAATTCTGAAGAGAAGCCTCAGCTTCACGGTAGGAAATGATTATATTCCCGATTTCCTGCATTGGCCCGAAAATAAAGAAACCATAAAACATCAGAGACAGATACTGCCCAGGAGTTACAATATTTTTAAAAATTAAAAATAAAAGGGTCAGGGTAATCATCTGCTGAAGGAAATTGACCATTGTTCCCTGGATAAAACTTAAAGAACGGATACTTTTTACCTTCCTCAATTCAAGGCCAAGGATCTTATAAGTATTGTTATTCAAACGGATTACCTCCTGATTGGTTAATCCCAAACTTTTTACAATCTCAATATTCCTTAAGCTTTCTGTAGTACTTCCGGCCAAAGCTGTTGTTTCAGTCACAATATTTTTCTGAATCACCTTTATTCTTTTACTCAATAAATTGGTAACAATGGCAATAAAGAAAATTCCACAGATATAAACAGGCATAATAGACCAGTGCAAGCGGATTGCATACACCGAAACGAAAATGATACTGACCAGAATTCCAAAAAAGATATTGATGAAATTGGTGATGAATTTTACCGTATCTTCTCTTACTTTTGTCAAAATAGACAGTGTTTCACCACTTCTCTGATCTTCAAACTCCTGAAAAGGAAGTGCCATGGAATGCTTTAATCCGTCAGTGAATATTTTTGCTCCAAACTTCTGAGTAATCACACTCACCACATAATCCTGAAAAGCTTTGGCAATTCTGCTCACCATTGCTGTGCCGATAAGAAGTCCCAGAAAGTAAAAAGCTCCATGATAGACAGAACTTCCGTACAGGTATTCGTTCAGGTTTCTGGGGAGTAGTTTTTCTTTATCAAAAAAGTTAGGGTGGGTAACCAGCTGGTCCAGAATATTTCCTGTAATAGCCGGGGCAAATAAAGAAAAAACCTGATTAATAGTAGCCAAAAACAACGAAATGAGAATCAGCCACTGATAAGGTTTCAGATATTTAAAAAGTATTTTCATTCTGTTAAAATAATGAAGCAAAATTACAGATATTATTTTAACTAACAGTGTTAATTGTTGAATACAACAAAGCCCTTTTGTATTCAAGTGAAAATAATTAAATTGCAGTCTAAGTTTTTATTATGCTTACAAAAGAACAAATTGCCAAAAGAATT
>JASLCD010000454.1 GCA_030146295.1 Chryseobacterium sp. | reverse complement strand
AAAACCTTCGATTGGTTTATGATTCATGATATAAACTTTAATGAGCCGTAAATATAATGATTTTGAGGTTCTTTTTTGTTGATAACTTCTATGAAAAAAGATTGACATTTATCAATTTTGGAACTAAATTTGACCAATATTTACAATACGATCAGATACAAATAATATCAAAAGTAAAAAAGAATGAATTTTGACCGCCTTAAAGAAAAACTAGAAATCCTTGCTGATGCAGCGAAATATGATGTTTCGTGCTCGTCCAGCGGTGGCTCAAGAAAGAATAAAAAAGGAGCTTTGGGAGACAGTTCCGCAAGTGGAATTTGTCATACCTATACAGAAGACGGAAGATGTGTTTCTTTGCTTAAAATTCTTCTGACCAATCATTGTATCTTTGATTGTGCTTACTGTGTATCCAGAAGTTCAAATGATATTAAAAGAGCTGCTTTCACAGTAGAAGAAGTAGTAGATCTTACCATCAATTTCTACCGTAGAAATTATATTGAAGGCTTATTTCTGAGTTCGGGAATTTTCAAAAATGCAGACACTACCATGGAACGTCTGGTAAGAGTAGCCAAAAAACTTCGTCTGGAAGAAAACTTTAACGGTTATATACATTTGAAATCTATTCCGGGAGCAAGTGACGATCTGATGCAGGAAGCAGCTTTGTACGCAGACCGTTTATCGGTAAATATTGAAATTCCTACTGAAAGCGGATTAAAACTGCTTGCCCCTGAAAAGAACAGGCAGGATATGATCAGCCCTATGCGGTATATTCAGAAAGGGATCACCCAGTATCAGGATGAAAAGAAAGTTCTGAAAAAAGTTCCCAAGTTTGCACCGGCGGGGCAGTCTACACAGATGATTGTAGGAGCAACCAATGAAAACGACCTGCAAATCATTAAAGTTGCCGATCATTTTTATAAGAATTTCAATCTGAAAAGGGTTTATTACTCCGGATATGTTCCGGTTCTGGAAGATCAGAGATTACCTTCTTTAACAACTGAGGTGCCTATGCTTCGTGAAAACCGCCTGTACCAGTCAGACTGGCTGATGAGGTTTTATGGTTTCAGAGCGGAAGAGATTTTAGATCCCAATATTCCTTTTCTTGATCTGGAAGTAGATCCGAAGTTAAGCTGGGCATTGCGGAATCTGGACCAATTCCCTGTAAATCTTCAGACTGCGGAATATTTATTAATTGTAAGAATTCCGGGAATTGGAGTGAAAACGGCTCAAAAAATCATTAGTGCAAGACGTTTTCAGGTTTTAACAATGGATCATTTGAAAAAATTGGGAGCAGCCGTGAACCGGGCAAAATATTTTATTGATTTCAATGCAGGGAATGCCTATCTGAAATATTTAACGGATAAAAATTTCAGAAAGCTGCTGATAGGTGGAAGCTCTTCAAAGTTTCACAATCAGTTTTCACAACAGTTGAGTTTATTTTGATTTTAAAAACAAGTCACACAAATATTTTCAAGAATGAGCACTCATTTATTGCTTTGATACCACTACCCATTTGTCTTTCTGACGACATCTACTAAACAAATTAATTATGACAACCCTACTCTACGATGGAAGTTTTGATGGTCTTTTCACTGCTGTATTTGAAGTTTTCGAGTACCGGTATCAGGACGTGGAGATTGCCAGCCGCGCACACTTTCATCAGGAAAATATTTTTGCAGAAATTCATGAGGTCATTACGCAAACAGAAAAATCGGAACGGGTTCTCAACAAATTAGAGCAAAATATTGGGAAAGCAGGTATCTATCAACTTTTAAAAGTATTTTTATCGGAAGCTCCGGATATTGAAAACCTCATCTTATCAGCTGTCAGACAATCCATCAAACATCCCGGAGAAAATATTCTTGACAATTTTGCAGATCCGGATATTGTAAAGATTTCAAAAATCGGGAAATCAGTAGACAGGGAGAGACATAGAATGACAGCTTTTGTCCGTTTTGAGAAAATGAAAGATGAGGTCTTTTTTGCTAAAATAGATCCCGACTTCAACGTTCTTCCATTGATAAGAAAACACTTTAATGACCGCTATCAGGACCAGAAATGGATGATCTACGACCTCCGGAGAAATTACGGCATTTTTTATGACCTGGAAAACTGCGAATTCTTCTACCCTGATGAAAAACCGGATTTTAATCAGTACCAACAGAAATTCCATGATGAGGAAAAGAGTTACCAGGTCCTTTGGCAGCGATATTTTACCAAAACCAACATTACAGAACGAAAGAATATGAAGCTGCATATTCAGCACGTCCCGAAAAGATACTGGAAATACCTTACTGAAAAATGGTAATCCAAGCTTTTCCCGTTAAGGGGTAAAAAGTCCGAAAATCAGCAGAAATTCCATATTGTGGATAACTTTTTATTTTGATTAAAAAATGTACTATTTCAAACCCTTTTTTCATCGGTTTTATTTAATCCATTAATTTTCTGACAGATAGAATCCACATTCATTGAAAACTCATATTGTGGATAACTTTTTACTGTTAACATACAGTTAACATTGAAAATCTTTCAATGTTATTTTTTGCGTAAAATCTGAGGAAATTAAGCCATCTTCCAAAGTAATGAAAGATAAAAAATACTATTTAAACATCTGTAAACAGGTGATTTATGGAATTAAAAAATAAATCAACATTTCCCATTTGTGGATAACTTTTACTTTTTGATGGTCCGTAGCGCTTTCTTTACGATGTATTGGGTTTCTTTTGTTGGACTTTCGCGAAGCCATTCATCACAGATTTCTACCACAAATTCAGGTTGAGATTTGCTGGCATCATTCAACCAATTGCCGACACTATACTGAACATATCTTGAGGTATCGGACCGCAGGGGTTCTAAAATCTCCAGTCCCAAACCCGGATTTTGCTTCAGCACATTAATATGTTCACACCATACTCCTCTGGGTCTGGTAGATTCGCTGGCAAAACGTCTCACATTTTCATTCTCATGCTGAGTCCATTCTGATAAAATAGATAGGCTTTCATCAAGGTTTTTTGAAATATCAGGGCGCACCGTCATCCAGCATATTTCCCTTACTCCAAAATGTGCATCAGAAGCGAATGCCTGAATTTTATTTAATTTTTCTTTAAGGTTTAATTCATTGTTTCTTCCTATCGTATATGCTGCCCAGCAACGTACGAGATCTGCCGGATGCGTAGAAATCTTTAACAAAAATCCACCATCATTATTTTTCATGGTCAAATCTAATAACCCAATACCAATAGCTTCATTAATTGTATTAACCGTTTGTTTTTTCAGCTGGTCTACATTTTCCAGGACAGGTTTTAAATATTCGGTACGATGATTTTGATAAAGGAGATTTTCCAGCAATATTCTTTGATCTACGGCGAGCCATTCCGTAAGATTGGCCGTTTCAATCTCTCCGCGGTTCAGTTGTTCTAAAATTTCCTGTGGAATATCTTTGATGGAACGGGCACCTTTTCGTTTTTCTGACATGCTGTTTTTAATGATTATCTTTACAAAATTCTGAAACTAAGCGGACAAAAACAATACCGCATATTTTCCACCCATAGGGATAAAAAAGTCAATTTTATGAAAACAGAGGGAAAAGCTGAAGAAAATAAAATCTGTCCACTGGAAGTTGCAGTGAATACGATCAGTGGAAAATGGAAAATCCCCATTGTATGGCAGATCAATGAAGGAAAAAAACGGCCCAGTGAATTTCTGCGCGGTATTGCTAAGGTTGACCGAAGAGTGCTGAATCAACAATTGACTGAAATGGTGGAAGACGGTATTCTGGAAAAACAGTCATTTAATGAGCTTCCTCCACGGGTGGAATATACCCTGACAGAACTGGGTGAGAAGCTGGTAGAGATTCTATGGCAGCTGAATGATTGGGGAAAACTTTTAATTCCGGAAAAAGAAAAACTGTAAACCGGCGGTTGATTCTGTTCATGTATAGAGAATGACAAGATCATTCAGATTTTCGGATTCTTTTGGTGCATACGAGAAAAAAAATGATATTTGTGTTTACTAAAAACGCATGAAAAAAATTATCACGGGAATCACAGCACTTGTTATTTTCACAGGCTGTACGAAAGAAAAATCATCAGACCGTTTGCTCGCTGAACCTGATCATAATGAACATTTAATCACAGAAAATTCTTTAAAAATTCATAAAGATAAAAATACGATCCGCGAAAGATTTTCTGCTCCTGAAGGATATGAATGGACTGAAGAAAAACCGGATTCTTTCGGATACTTTATTGAAAATTTTAAACTGAAACCTTATGGCAGCCAGATTGTAAAATATGATGGAACTCCTATTTCCACCCAACATCTTCATGAAGCTGTTTTTGATATTGATACAGGGAATAAAGACCTTCAGCAATGTGCTGATGCAGCAATCCGTATGAGAGCTGAATATCTTTATACCATGAAAAAATTTGACGAAATCAGGTTTCATTTTACCAGTGGCGATCTTCTCAGCTGGAACGATTATAAAAACGGAATGAGGGCTTTTGTAAATGGAAATTCAGTAAGTTTCAGAAAAACGGAAGCTGTTGATGATTCTTATCAGAGCTTCAGAAATTATCTGGATCTGATCTTTAATTATGCAGGAACTATTTCATTAAATAAAGAAACAAAACCGGTAACGAAAAATGCTGATTTGAAAACCGGAGACATTCTGATCACACCGGGAAGTCCGGGACATATTGTTTTTATTTCCGGTGTCTGCCGGAATAAGGAAGGTAAAAGATTGTTTTTATTGAGTGAAGGATTTACACCGGCCCAGTCTATTCATGTACTCTCTAATCCATTTAACCCCTATTTCACCCCATGGTATGACCTGGATATCGGCACTCAGGAAACCAAAACCGCCCGATATTTTTTTAAACCTACAAACTTCAGAAGCTTTTAATAATTTATATTCAAAACTATTGGAAAGTTACTACG
>JASLCD010000449.1 GCA_030146295.1 Chryseobacterium sp. | reverse complement strand
TGAATTTTCCGGTCAGTGTCGTCCAGAATTCTTTTCCGTTGAAGTTCAACAGCATTCCGTTAAAATCTACTTCCAATAATTTTCCGTGATAATCTGCCATGGTTTTCAAAGCATAAGACTTCTTTTGAGCCTTCGTGTTCTGAAGCATGACATTACCATTTTTATCATCAATATTTGTAATGGCAATGGCTGTATCTTCTAATTGGTCGAAGAATCTTTTCTTTGTTTTTAAATAATCTTCGAACGTTTTATGATAATCTAAATGATCGTGGGTAAGGTTGGTAAAGCCTGCTATTTTGAAGTGTAATCCTTCAATTCTGTTTTGGGCAATTCCATGTGAGCTTACTTCCATAAAAGCAAATTCACATCCTTTTTCTACCGCTTCAGCTAAAATCCTGTTGATCGTAATAACATCAGGGGTAGTATGGGTAGCAGGGATGATTTCTTCTCCTATTCTGATTTCAACAGTGGAAAGCAAGGCAGATTCATATCCCAGGTTTTTGAAAACGTCAAAAAGAAGGGTAGAGACAGATGTTTTTCCATTAGTTCCGGTAACTCCTATCAGCTTTAGTTTCTGCGAAGGGTTTCCATAGAAATTGGAAGCAAGGTGACCCAGAGCTTTAGATGAATCTTTTACCTTAATATAGGTTACATTGTTCACCAAAGTTTCAGGAAATTCTTCGCAAACGATTGCTGCAGCACCTTTTTCAATAGCAGATGCAATGAATGAATGACCATCCACCACGGTACCTCTCATTGCAATATAAAGAGTATTTTCCGTAACCTTTCTGCTGTCGATTACCAATTCAGCCACCTCACGGTTGTTATCACCGTGAATTTCCAGTACTGGGATTCTGTTTACTAATTCTGTTATAATCATTTTTATCAATAAGGCTTTGCCTTATTTTGTTTTAAATTGTCCTTGTGGGACTTTGTTTTTAATTTTGCAGAGACAAATAAATTCTCTGGTTTTTACTGATTGTTGTGCCTTCCAGAGGGAATTGTTCTTTAATTCTTCCTACTCCTTTATAGTCGACACGGTATCCTAAGTTTTCCAATTGCGGGATTATATTTTTACCAATTAATCCTACTACATTAGGCATTTGTTTATCATTTACGGCAACTTTCACATTAGGTTCAACCATTTTACTCAGGTTTACCTTTTTGTCTACCAGCATTTCTTTTTCAATATTCTGAGGGGTCTTCAGGAATGTTTTTCCTGCAATTTCCTTAAACACCGGTGCTGAAACCGCACCTCCATAAAACCCTATGGATGTATTGGGTTCACTTACCATTACATAACAAGTATATTTTGGTGCATCTGCCGGATAAAATCCTGCGAATGATGCTCTGTATTTCATAGGACCAGGCAGCCAGTATTCAAATCTTGCGGTTCCTGTTTTACCTGCCATTTTAAGATTCGGGGTAAAGATGCTTCGTCCTGTTCCTTTTTCTACGGCTTTGGTTAAAGCGCTGGTCATCATTTTGATGGCCTTTTCCGACGCCATTTTGTTTACCATTACTTCAGGCTTGGCACCGTAGATTACTTTTCCGTCTTTCATGATTTTGTCAATGAATAAAGGCTTAAGCATCTTACCTCCATTAGCAATTCCATTATAGAAAGTGGTCAGCTGAAGCAGGTTGATATTGGAAGAATATCCATAGGAAATAGAAGCCAGTGTTGCGGCGTTCCATCTCTTATTCTGTGGAGTTACGATTTTCGGTTTTGTAATTCCCGGAAGTTCGATGTCCATTTTGTCGAATAATTTCCAACGCTTCAGGTGATCGAGGAAGATCTGAGGTTTCTCTGCATAATACTTTGTAATCAGTTTTGAAGTTCCTACGTTACTGGACTTTGCTAAGACATCACTGATATCATAAGTTCCTCCTCCGTGGCCGTCGGAGATTCTCTGTTTTGCATATACCCATACTCCGTTTCCTACGTTTACGGTTGTGTTTTCGTCAATGAAACCGTCATCCATTGCTGCTAGCAGCGAAATGGTTTTAAAAGTGGATCCCGGTTCAATATTATCTTTCAGGGCATAGTTGTAAGAATCTTCATAATCTCCTGATTCTGTTCTTCTTAAGTTGACAAGGGCACGTACTTTTCCTGTTTCAACCTCCATTACAATTACAGTACCGTGTTTTGCCTCGAAATGGATCAGCTGTTTCTCCAGAGCGGAGTGTGCAATATCCTGAATTCTAAGGTCTAAGGTGGTGTAAACATCTTCTCCGTCCACAGGTTCCTTAACTTTCCAGAAGTCGATTGGTTTCCATTGTGAAGAGTTGATTCTTTGCTCCAGTCTTTTTCCGTCTGTTCCTGTCAGATATTTTGAGAAGGCACCTTCCAGTCCGGATTTAACTTCTCCGTTATCCATACCAATGGTTCCGGCTCCGATTTCTGATGTTGCCAATTCTCTTTTATAGTTTCGGTCAACGATAAATCCTCCCTTATTCTTTCCTCTTTTGAAGATCGGGAACTTTCTGATTCTGTCGTACTGGTCAAAATCAAGCCCTTTTACCAAAGTGTAGTATTGGTTTTTCTTTTTCTTCTGCTCATCAAACTTCTGTCTGAATTCTCCTCTGGATTTTCCGAACATTTTGCTCAAAGAATCAGTAAGTGCTCCGATATTATTGGAGTACACCGTATCTTTCATCGTTTTGAAGTCAAGATAGATGTCATATCGCATTACGGTGGTTGCGAGAATAGATCCATCAGAAGCAAAAAGGTTACCGCGCGCAGCCTTTAAAGTAGCTTCACGATAGTTTTTATTGATGTAATCGTCTTTAATTTCCTGAACATTGGTATTCTGAAGAATAACAATTCTTGCCAGAAACATTACAAACACGCACAAAGCTACCACTGCAAAGAGGTAGCCCCATCGTAACGTTTTCTTACGTTTATTGTCGTATTCATTTTGCTTTTGCATCTGTACTGTCCAGTTTTATTAGCAATTTATGAGGGTGGTTTTCCAGGGTCATTAATGAATCCCGTGCTACCTCTTTCCCCAACTCTGA
>JASLCD010000156.1 GCA_030146295.1 Chryseobacterium sp. | reverse complement strand
GGCCTCTTGAATCTGCTTTATGATATACTGTTTTCATTTCTGTGATTATTTATGGTACAAATGTACGGGATATGGATGCTGAAAAATGTTGATGTAGGGTAAGAAAGGAAAATGAGGTAAATAATGGCGGTTTCAAAAGGCATCTTTAATTTTCGAATTTCTTTTAAGATAGAAAAACAAGGCGAAAATGATCATCATCAAGACAACCAGAATTTGTAAAACCTCATCAATATAATCAGAAAAATGGCCTAAAACATTCGTAACAACACCGGTTCCTATTTGATTGGCCGCCATCAGAAGTCCTGATACCCAAACTGAATAAGCCGGAAATTCTACCGTTCCCCAGCCAATTGAGCCAGGAAATATACTTCCCATAAAAAAACCGATCATCAGCATCATGAATAAAAGAAGATGAGCATCAGGGTAAGCCAATAATAAAACGATCGTTATTGCTACTGCAATCGGAGCACAAAGGAAGAATAAGGAAAGATCAAACATTTTTGAAAATATCCCAAACAGAAGCCTGTTCAAAGCAATCCCCGCCCAAAACAGAGAAAGCCCGATGCTGGCTTTACCGTTATCAAGCCCTTCATTTTTTAAAATAACACCTCCAAAACTTCCGAAAGCCCCTTCTACACAGCCATACAAAATAACAGCAATAAAAAACACCCATAATCTTTCGGGAATGCTGAAATGATCAGGAAGTTCAAAAAACGACCCTTTTTCAATTTTTAAAAATAAAAAAACGGTGAGAACTATTGCTACTACCACAAATATACTTCCGGGAAGATAGATCCAGTTGCTGACATCTCCTATCAGATTCATCATTAATGGAGAGGTGGATGTGCCCAATCCTACCAGAAACTGGAGAATTAAAATGGCATTGGTATTCCCTTTTTCAAATAAGCTTGCAGCCAGAGGATTCAGTGTTGTAATGGAGAGTCCGAACCCTGTTCCTGTAAAAGCCACCAATACCATCAATACAGAAAATAACATTGTCTTTTCAGCCATAAAGTAATGCAGCAGCCATAAAGAACCTGTAGAAACAAGCATCAGCATAACTCCAATAATGAGAACGATTTTAGGCCCCCATTTATTAACAAGAACCGGTGCTCCCAGGCAGGCAGCAATAATACATATTACCTGGGGGATAAACAGGTTTCCAAACTGTGAGGAAGATAACGCAAATAAAGAAGTATCTGTAAATGCTGTTCCCAGTGCCGGAAAAATCACAAAATTAACTCCAGCCAGAAAGGCTAATAGGAAGACAATAGCTATGATAACGTTCCTATTATTCATATTTTTATTTCAAGATGGTATTTTTAAGATGTTCTCCCACTCTCAATGCCATTGCAATAATCGTCAATGCAGGATTTACCGCTCCGCTGGAGACAAAGAATCCCCCATCTACAATATAGAGGTTTTCAAGATCATGTGCTTTACAGTAGGTATCCACTACAGAACTTTTCGGGTCAAGCCCCATTTTTGTTGTTCCGTTTTGATGAGCCGGAGAGGCAATATCCATCCCTTTACTGAAATAATAGCCTTTGAACAGGAAGCTTTCAAACTTTCCGGATGCTTTTAAAGCTTTAATTAATTCTGATTTAAGAAATTCATGCCCTTTCTGATTATTATCGGTATAGCTGAGTTTAATCTGTCCGTTTTCTACTGTGACTCTGTTTTCAGGATCCGGTAAATCTTCTGAAGTCATCCAGAAATCAACAGCATGCTTAGCCATCAGCTCAAAAGTAAATCCCGGTGCGGCAATCGGGCTATCAGCCCTAATCTGATGTTCATCTGATTTCCCGAGCATCTGGATATGTCCTAAAGGAAACTCATACTTATCTGTTGCATGATAAAAATCGTTAATACCGAATGTCTTCCCAAATTTGGTGGGGTTCGGTTCTGTATACAGTGCAATCAAAGCAGTATTCTGATGAAACATGTAATTCCTTCCCACCTGGTCTGAGGTATTGGCAAGTCCGTCAGGAAACTGTTCATTTTTACTTTCCAACAGAATTGCCGCGGAATTGATGGCCCCCGCGGAAAGAATTACCATATCAGAAGTGAATGTTTTTGTCTCGCCATTTTGGTCTACAACAACTTCGGTAACTTTTTGTCCTGAACTGTCGGTATTGAGCTTTATAACTTTGGAGTGGGTCATCAATTCAACATTGGAATATTCAAGTGCTTTTGATAAGGCACAAAGATGGGCATCACCTTTTCTTTCTGAAGCATCAGGAAAACCATCGAAACGATCCAATGTGTAGGGAGCATTGGCTGTTGCATGGGGTTTAAAGTTTACTCCAATGGGTAATTCAAAAGGATGTAAGCCATACTCTTTCAGTTCATCAAAAATTTCCTGGATTCTTGGTTCATGAGGTAGTGGCGGGTTAGGATAAGGTTCAGAATCGAAAGGTTCCGTAGGATCTGAGCCTCTTTTGCCATGTACATGAAACAATTTTTCGGCTTCCAGATAATACGCTTTCAAATCTTTATATTGAATAGGCCATGCAGGTGATACGCCTCCATAATGTTTTATTTCTCTAAAGTCTTCTTCTCTTAAGCGAAATAAAGCGGCTCCATAAAACTTGGTATTTCCTCCTACATTATAATGCATTCCGGGTCTGAAGCTTTTTCCGTTTTTATCCAGCCAGAGATCTGTAGTGGTGTATCTGTTGTTCTCAAAGACTTCTTCAGAATTCCAATTTTCTTTTTCCACCGGAACATAGTCTCCTCTTTCCAGGATCAATATTTTTTTCCCGCTGTCGGCCAGTTTATAAGCCATTGTTGAGCCTCCTGCTCCTGTCCCAATAATGATGATATCGTACATTGTTTACAATTTGGTGTATCTAAGTTAGAGATTAAAAAAGCAGGTGAAGCTTAACAAAATGTTAAATCTCAATTGATTGTATAAATAATTGATAAAAGACCGGATGGTAAATAGACAAAATGGCTCTTCTGCAAGAATTTTGAAAATACTAGCCGGAAAACTAAAATTTACGGGATAGAACATCGAATTTCAGGATTTGTCCAATACCGGCTGATCAAGACATCAAGAAAAAAGCGGGCTAAAGCCCGCTCTTATTGATATTTTAAATCTAACTTTTTTATATTCAATTTTTTAAAAATGTACCTGTTTGATTTCTTCTTCAATTTCTTTAGGGGTTTCATCTTCAGATTTAATAAAAATCATAGTTACTACAGCTCCAATCAGCATACAAACCCCTCCTACCACTACGTAATCCATAGCCTGTTTTCCGAAGACACCGCTTACAACAGGACCTCCAAATAATCCGTTGATGATCTGCGGAATCACAATAAAGAAATTGAAAATCCCCATATAAACGCCCATTTTTCTTTGCGGAATCACTTCAATAAGCATCGCATAAGGCATTGCAAGAATACTTGCCCAGGCAAAGCCCAGTCCGATCATTGAGATCCATAGATAATGGATGTCTTTAATGAAATACATGGAAACAAGACCCAGCCCTCCACACAATAAAGCCAAAGCATGAGTCTGTTTTTTACCGATCATTTTTGCTATTGGAGTCAGCAGAAATGCAAACGGAATCGCCCAAAGGTTATACATTCCGAAAAGTTTCCCGGTAAGGTCACCGGCATCATTAAATGCCTTGGAATGGGTATCTTCCGGAGAAAGCCCAAAATGATGGGTTGCGAGTGCGCTGGTTGTAAAAACCCACATGGTAAATAAGGCAAACCATGAAAAGAACTGAACAATTCCCAGCTTTTTCATCTGTACAGGGATTGCCGCAAAGTCTTTGAAAATATCTGAAAACTTAGAGTCCTGTTTTTCTACTTTTTCTCCTTCTTCAAAATCGGAGAATTCCTGCGGAGAATATTCTCTGGTCGTCATTATGGTGTACAGAATTGACAGGATAAGCAATCCTGCGCCTATATAAAATGAAAAAATCACATTATCTGCTACAAACCCTGCCGGGGCTTCATTGGAAATGCCCATTTTCGTTAACCAGTCTGGCAAATAAGAGCCCAATACAGCTCCGATTCCGATCAGAATTGTCTGTACCGAAAATCCTATGGTACCCTGGTGTTTCGGGAGCATATCTCCTACCAAAGCTCTGAAAGGCTCCATTGCAATATTGACGGAAGCATCCATCATGGCAAGAAATATTACCGCTAATAAAAGAGCATTTGCCGCAAACATTTGGGTAACGGATGCCGCATTCGGAAGGAGTACCAGCCCAATGGCACATAAAACTGCTCCAATTAAAAAGTAAGGTTTTCGCCTTCCCAACGGGCTCCATGTATTGTCCCCCATATGCCCAATGATAGGCTGAACAATAAGTCCTGTCACAGGAGCAACCAGCCAGAACCATGATAATTCGTGAACATCCGCTCCTAAATTGCCGAGAATACGGCTTGCATTTCCATTTTGTAATCCAAACGCCATTTGAATTCCAAGGAATCCCATACTCATATTAATAATCTGGAGCATGGATAAATCCGGTTTTTTTCTTCTTCCGAATGACCCCGAATTATATCTTCCCATCATTTCTGCCATTATGACTTCAGTTTTTGGATTAATGCATCTTCAATAGGTGCTTTTTCAACCACTACTTTATCTATCACCTCATTAGGAACCGTCACAGAAAGCACATATTGTTTTACCTTCCAGCTACCGTTGATTTTTTCTACTACACCGGAACCTCTGCATATTTTCATCTGAGTATCTAACAGCTCATCAAACCATGCCAGCTTTCCATCTTTGCTAAAGTAAATATTTCTTTTCAGCGCTTTAAAATTCCAGGTTTTCTTTTTGTCAAAATGCGGTTTTGCCCATACCATGAATGCTTTTTTATCCCAGATTTCGGTAGCATCTGTTCCAATGAAGGTAGATTCATCTGCAAAGAAATTAAAATAACCTGTGTAATCTGCCTTTGCAGCGGCTGCATTAAATGCATCAAGCATTGTACTTATTTCTGATTTTTCCTTCTCAAATGAAGTTTTTGACTGTGCACTCAATAAAGAAAATCCCAGTAAAAAAAGGATTAGTGTATAAGCAGTCGTTAGTTTTTTCATATAATAATTATTTTTCAAGTTCAATAATCAATGGTGTTTTTGCAGGAATATTCATGCTGTTTTGTAATAAAATCTCTTTTCCTGAAATTACCTCTTTTCCTTTTGTAAATCCGTTCAGTGATTCGGCAAATCGTTTCAAGTCTAACGTCTGATCTTTTTCATTATTGTTGATGATCACCATTACACTTTCTTTTTCATTGTATCTGAAATACACAAAAACACCATCCTGAGGAACGAAATTTTTAGTTTTCCCATTATGAATCACTTCTTTACCTTTTCTCCAGTTCAATAGTTTCTGAGAAAACAGGAAAAACTCTTTTTGCTCCGGAGTCTGAGCAGAGGGATTGAAGGCGTTCTGAGAATCGGATTTCCAGCCTCCCGGAAAATCTCTTCGGATATCTGCATCCCCACCCTTCGTTTTATCTCCTCTCATTCCTATTTCTGATCCGTAATAGATCTGTGGAATTCCTCTTACCGTTGAGATCAGGGTAAGTCCTATTTTGTAAGCATCAGGATTTGCATTAAAGATTTCATTCCATCTTTCGGTATCATGATTTTCAAGGAATACAAGCAGATTATTGATATCCGGATATAAAAAATCGCTGGTAAAGGAATCGTAAATCCGGATCAGGCCTTTATCCCAGCTTTCTTTTTCTCTAAGAGCTTTAGGTATATTTTCAAACAGCATAAAATCCATTACCGAGGGTAAATTTGAATTGTACCCTTCTATCTCACCGATTTTCGAATTCTTCTGCCATGCTGCAATTTGAGCGGCCGTATAAAGCCAGGTTTCTCCGACGATATTGAATTTCGGATATTCATCTGTAATAGCCTTAGCCCATTTTGCCATGGCATCTTTATCATTGTAAGGATAGGTATCTACGCGAAATCCTCCCAATTCTGCATATTCGATCCACCAGATTGCATTCTGCGTTAAATATTTCAGTACTAATGGATTTTTTTGATTGATGTCTGGCATGGTAGTGTCAAACCATCCATCCAGTGCGTATTTTTTATCAATGTCCGAAGCATTGGTATC
This sequence comes from Chryseobacterium sp., assembly GCA_030146295.1. Lineage (GTDB taxonomy): Bacteria > Bacteroidota > Bacteroidia > Flavobacteriales > Weeksellaceae > Chryseobacterium. Next base: position 3,846 of record JASLCD010000156.1, on the reverse strand, counting down.
AAATTGCGTTGTCGTTTTATAGTTGGAGCGTTTGAAACCTTTCTCTCCTTCATCAAACCAATGGATCCAGTCTTTTGAAGGAAGATCTTTGATCATCCAGTGCGAACCACCCCAGTGATTGGTCACATAATCCATCACCAGCATCATATTCCTTTTATTCAGCTCTTTGGATAACGTTTTATAGTCTTCATTGGTACCGTAGCGGGCATCAATTTTATACAGATCAGTCTGGGCATAGCCATGGTAAGAATACACTTTTTCATTGTCTTCATTTACCGGAGTCAGCCAGACTGCCGTAGCACCCAGATTCTGAATATAGTCCAGATGATTGATGATCCCGGTAAGATCTCCGCCATGTCGCCCGTTAGGCAGACTGCGATTTGCTTTTTCTGTAAGTTCCGGCTTTGAATCATTTTTTTCGTCACCATTGGCAAAGCGGTCCGGCATGATCAGATACATGACATCTTTTGAGGTAAAAGATTCCCGGCTGGCAGATCCGGGATTCCTTTGCTTCAGTTCATATGCATAGGAACTCAGGTTTCTGTTACCTTTTTTAACTGTAATAGTAAACTTCGGAACATTTATCTCGCTGGTGTTTACGGTAATAAAAACATAATTCGGATTATCAACTTTCCGGATGTCTTTAATCTGTATTCCATCAGAAAGTATAATCTCGTTATGGGCAATGTCTTTTCCGTACACAAGAATCTGAAGTTCGGGGTTTTTCATTCCTTTCCACCAGAAAGCCGGCTCTATTCTTTCCAACACTTTTTGGGAAAAGGCGGCAGAAGCTATTGAAAGGGCTAATGCTGCAAATATTGTCTTCATATTAATGTTCAATTTAGCATTTAATTTTCATATAGACATTCAAAATATATGAGAAACCTTTCTTTTTTTCATCATGATATCAATAAATTTTCAAAATCTGGTCTTACTTTTCTAATCATTACCGAAAAAACTTAACTTTTTCATAAAAAATTCATGCAAAAAGTTAATTTATCCCCCTTTTTATTTTTAGTTTTACAGAAAAAATGTTTGATTTCAGTAGTATATTCGAAGCTGAGGGGCCAGATGTTGTATACACATGGACTATTCCTGTGTTTGCTGTAATTATTTTTGCAGAGATGGCCTACAGCCACTTCAATAAAGAAAAAATCTATGAAACGAAAGATGTAGCAACCAATGTTCTTTTTGCTTTGCTCAATTACGGGCTGGATATCATCATGAAAGGTTTTTCTTTGTTTGTCATGATGTTTTTTTATCACCACCGTATCTTCGACTGGCAAGAGGGAATATGGTATTGGATTGCGGTATTCCTTGCTCAGGATTTTGCCTATTATGTTCATCACTACGTAGATCATCACTCTCGTGTTTTCTGGGCAGTACATATTACCCATCACAATTCTGATTATTTCAACATCAGTACAGGATTCAGAAGTCCTGTATTTCAACCCTTATACAGGTATTTATTTTTCTCTCCATTAGCGTTTATGGGGTTTCATCCATGGCATGTTCTGGTAGCCTACTCTGCGATACAGATTTATGGAACTTTTGTACATACCCAATCTATTAAAAGCATGGGATTTTTGGAGTATATTCTGGTTACCCCTTCTCATCATAGGGTACACCATGCCTGCAACATCAAATATCTGGACCGTAATATGGGTATGGGACTCATTATCTGGGATAAGATCTTCGGAACATTCGAGAAGGAGGATCCTGAGGTTCCTGTGAAATATGGTATCTATCCTAAGATGGAGTCTAAAGATCCGGCAACTACTCTATTTTATGAATGGCGAAGAATAGGCAAAGATATCCGACAGCCCGGAATTTCTTTTAAAACCCGATTAAAATACCTTTTCTACTCTCCGGGATGGAGACACGATGGTACCGGAAAAACGGTAAAGCAGTTTCAAAAGGAATATCTTGAGAAAATAAAAAACAAGACTGTTGCGGTAAAAAAAGAACCAGTTCCTGAAGCGGAATATGAATATACCGAGGCATTGGATAAGTAAAAAAGATAACCCCGGATCCTGAAAATTCAATGATCCGGGGCACCTTAGTGTATCGTTAAAATTATTTTACCGGCTTGATAGAAATTGCGAACCCGCCGCTTCTTACCATTTTAAAATTAATTTTTGATTTGCCTGTAATTTCTTTCTTATAGATATTATAGCTTTGAGGATTATCAATATAATCAGCATCTTTTCCATCTTCATAGATTGTTGCTTCATATTTTTTTCCTTTGTCTAAGAAAGAGAAGTCTACGGTATACTCACGTTTGTTTTCGTCTGTAATACCTCCTACAAACCAGTTTTCAGTACCTTTTGCTTTTCTTGCTGTAACCACATAATCACCAGGCTCAGCAGCTAAGATTTTTGTATCGTCCCAATCTGCTGCGACATCCTTAATAAACTGGAATGCATCCATATGCTTTTTGTAGTTCTCAGGAAGGTCTGCAGCCATCTGAAGCGGCATATACATCGTTACATAAAGAGCCAACTGCTTTACCAGAGTAGTTTTTACAAAACGGTTATCTCCGGGGAAATAATAGTCAAGTTTTGTCTGGAAAATTCCCGGTGTGTAATCCATAGAACCTCCCATCCATCTTGTAAACGGAAGAACAGTCTGGTGATCAGGTTTGTTTCCTCCGAATGCTTCATACTCTGTTCCACGGGCTGCTTCTGCAGAAATATAGTTGGGATACGTACGGCTTTCTCCTGTAGGACGTACAGATTCGTGAGAATTGACCATGATCTTATAATCATTTGCTTTTTCAGCAATTCTGTAAAAATGGTTGATCGTCCACTGAGAATAATGATGTTCCCCTCTAGGAATAATATCTCCTACATATCCTGTTTTCACAGCATCATAGCCATATTTATTCATCGTTTGGAACGCTTTGTCTGCCCATCTTTCATAGTTCGTGGCAGAACCTGACGTTTCGTGGTGCATGATCAGCTTAATTCCTTTTGAATGTGCATATTCATTCAACATTTTGATGTCAAAATCCGGGTAAGGGGTAATGAAATCGAAAACAAATTCTTTAGAGTGTCCGAACCAGTCTTCCCAACCGATGTTCCATCCTTCGATCAATAATCCCTGGAAACCGTTTTCTGCAGCAAAGTCAATATATTCTTTAACTTTAGTATTGTTGGCTGCATGTTTTCCGTTTGGAGTTAATTTTGCAAAATCTGTTTTACCTAAATGAACATTCTCTGCAGTAGAATAGGCCCACTGAGATTTTCCGATGATCATTTCCCACCAGACTCCCATGTATTTTGTAGGGTGAATGTAAGAAGTATCGGTATATTTTGTAGGCTCGTTAAGGTTGAAGATCATTTTAGAATCCATTACCTGTTCTGCTTTCGGAGCTACAATAATGGTTCTCCAAGGCGTAACTGAAGGAGTCTGAATATATCCTTTTGCCCCTTGTCTGTCAGCTGTCAAATGCGTTTTGAATTTAAAATTCTGTGCATCTACCTCCAGGTGTGAAGCCGGATAATCTAATACGGCAGCTTCAGCAACGTTGATATATAAAGGCTCTTTTCCTTCTTTTTTAAGCATCAATGGAGACTGCACTGCATTTTTCACCAATGACTGTGAAGCGTTCGCATCGTATGCTTTATCCCATTTTGCCGGAATTTCAGATACTTTTGTTTCCTGGTACTGGTATTCCTGAGAGTCGTAATCTGCAACCATCCACCATGCTTTCATATCGGTAGGAAAATCGATTTCAGAATCTTCTTCTCTGATGACGAAATAATTAAGGTTTTTCTGTTGTGGAAATTCATATCGGAATCCCAAACCGTCATTAAACAGTCTGAATTTCACTACAATACTTCT
>JASLCD010000400.1 GCA_030146295.1 Chryseobacterium sp. | reverse complement strand
TGAAACATATGAAAAAGCTGCAAACACTCCGATTGAAGTAGACTTCCATCCTATTAAAAGTATTACTGACGGATATTCTGCTTACTATAAGTTCTACCTGAGAAAAGAAATCGATAAATATCTTGAGTCTCACGAAAAGGAAACGGGCAAAAAGCTGAATCTTTACAAAGACGGTTTAAAAATATATGTTACTCTTGATTCTAAAATGCAGAAATATGCAGAAGAAGCAATCAAGGAGCACTTAACGGACCTTCAGAAAAGATTTGATGCAGAACAAAGAGGAAGAAAGAACAGACCTTTCTACTACCTTAATGACAAACAAATCAAAGATGTGATGCTTCAGGCCATGAAAAGAACCGGCAGATACAAGCTGTTAAAAGCTGACGGAATGCCGGAAGATTCTATCATGATGGAATTCAAGAAACCTATCAAAACTTCGAGATTCACATGGAACGGAGAAGAAGAAGTTGAGATGTCTCCTTGGGATTCTATCAGATACCACAAGCAAATTGCACAGGCAGGTCTGATGTCTATGGTTCCGGGAACCGGAGAGATCAAAGCATGGGTAGGAGGTATCGACTGGCAGCACTTCCAATATGACCACATCAAGCAAGGGAAGAGACAGGTAGGATCTACATTCAAACCTTTCGTATATGCAACGGCTATTATGAAACTGGGAATGACTCCTTGTTCAACTGTTTCCAACGGAACTTATGATCATAACGGATGGCATGTGCCGGGAAGAGGAGGAATGCTTACTTTAAAAGACGCATTGGCACACTCTCAAAACCCGGTTGCGGCCAGACTTATTGAAATGACAGGAGTAGATGCTGTTATCCAGACAGCAAGAGATCTGGGGGTAACAGAAGATATTCCAAGAAACAATACAATCGCTTTGGGATCATCAGACATTACGATTTATGAAATGTTAGGTGCCTACAGTACTTTTGCCAACTATGGTAACCACAATAAGCCGGAAATGATCTGGAGAATTGAAGACGCCAACGGTAGAGTAATCAAGGAAGTAAATATAGAGCCAAAAGAGGTAATGAACCCAATGTATGCTTACACCATGATTGAACTGATGAAAGGGGTTGCACAGTACGGAACAGCTTCCGGAGAGCTAGGAAGAAGAGGAATTTCAAAAGCGGTAGAAATTGCTGCTAAAACAGGAACCACTCAGAATAACTCCGACGGATGGTTTATGGGAATCACACCGAAATTGGCAACCGGAGCATGGGTTGGATGGGAAGACAGAGCAACTCACTTCTTTGGAACCGGTGAAGGACAGGGAGCAAAAATGGCATTGCCAATATGGGCAATCTTCATGAAGAAAGTATGGGCAGATAAAAGTTTAGGCGTTACTCCTGATGATAAATTTGTCAAACCTTCCGATTGGAAAGACGGCTGTTCAAATCTTAAAGGCTTAGGCGGCGGATATGGAGATGATGGAAGTCTTCAGACGATTGATGAGATCAAAAATCCAAGACCGGCAGATCCTACTCCTAAAAAACCTACAGAAAAGAAAGAGGACAACATCAATGAAAATCTTCACTCCAATGATGAAGTAGATTTCAATAAATAAATTCTCTTTTAGAAATACATAAGACCTTTCAATAATTTGGAAGGTCTTTTCTTTTATAATTAATACCTTTGAAACATGAATATCGAACGTATCAGACAACCTTTTATCGAAAATTTCCCAGGTGATTTTTCAAACAATGCTATACAGAGAAATACACCAAAGGTTTTATTTGCCACTATTAAACCTGCTGGATTTAATCAGCCTGAAATGATTGCTTTTAACGAAACCCTATCAGAAGAGATAGGATTAGGAAAATTTGAAGATAAAGACCTGGACTTCCTGGTTGGAAATAACCTTCCGGAAAACATTCAAACATACGCGACAGCTTATGCAGGACATCAGTTTGGAAACTGGGCAGGGCAGCTTGGAGACGGAAGAGCCATACTGGCCGGTGAAATCACAAATGAGGCCGGAAAAAGGACAGAAATCCAGTGGAAAGGCGCCGGAGCCACCCCATATTCCAGACATGCTGACGGAAGAGCCGTATTGCGATCCTCTGTACGCGAATACTTGATGAGTGAAGCTATGCATCATCTGGGAGTTCCTACTACAAGAGCACTCAGCCTGGCTTTTACCGGTGAAGATGTAATGCGCGACATTATGTATAGTGGAAATCCTCAGTTTGAAAAAGGGGCCGTAGTCATCAGAACTGCTGAAAGCTTTCTGCGATTCGGGCATTTTGAACTGATGTCTGCTCAAAGAGAATACAATACACTGCAGGAACTTGCTGATTTTACCATTGAAAACTATTTTCCGGAAATCACATCACCAGATAGTCAGAAATACAGAGACTTCTTTACAAATATCTGTACACGTACCGCAGACTTAATGGTTGAATGGTTTAGAGTAGGATTTGTACATGGAGTCATGAATACCGATAATATGTCTGTTCTCGGATTAACTATCGATTACGGGCCTTATTCCATGATGGATGAATATGATCTGAACTTCACCCCCAACACCACAGATCTTCCGGGAAGAAGATATGCATTCGGAAAGCAGGGACAGATTGCCCAATGGAATCTTTGGCAGCTTGCCAATGCTCTCCACCCCCTCATTAAAGATGAAAAGTTTTTAGAAGACACCTTAAATAATTTTGGAACTTATTTCTGGAGGGCCCATGATCAAATGCTTTGCAAAAAATTCGGGTTTGATGAGCTTCAAAAAGAAGATGAGGATTTTTTCACCAACTGGCAGGGATTAATGCAGGAACTTCAGCTAGACTACACCCTGTTTTTTAGTCAACTGGAAAAAATGACTGCAGATACCAATATGAGAGACCATTTCAAAGATGTTTCCTATATCACTTTAAATGAAGAAATGCTGGCAAAGCTTAATCATTTTATTAAAAACTATGAAGCAAGATTAGATTTAAACTCTATTTCAAGAGAAGATTCATTAGCCATCATGCAAAAAACAAACCCCAAATTCATCCTGAGAAATTACCTTCTTTACGAATGCATTGAGGAGGTTAACAGCAACAAAAAAGAAATGCTGGAAAAGCTCACCAAAGCTTTACAATTTCCTTATCAGGAAATATACCCTGAGTTCTCTGTTAAGAGGCCATCCGGCTATGATGACACTGCAGGATGCTCTACTCTTTCATGCAGTTCGTGATAAAAAAAATTCATAAAAAACACAAAAACAAGTAATTAGTTTCATTTTTTTATTACATTTACTAATAAATTTAAAACCAAACCAAATGAAAACAAAATTACTATTCATGTTCTTAGTCTCCTTTATATTTGGGAATGCGCAGATTCTCTCAGAGACTTTTCAAGGTACGATATTTCCTCCTACGGGATGGACAACAGGCACCAACGTAGCATCCAGACCCTGGGGATTTACAACAACCATATTCAATGCATCAGGACAGGCGACGTTTAACATCAATGGAGGGAAATCTGCAGCTATCGGATGGATTGCCCAAGCTCAGGATGCCCATCTAACAAGTCCTTCATTTAGTTTAGCAGGAACAACCAATCCTGTATTGAAATTTAATGCTAAAATAGGATATGAATATATGGTTTCTCCCAATCCTAACGGAGATTTGAAAGTAGAAGTATCAACCGACGGAGGAACTGTCTGGACCCAGGTATGGGTTGAAGAAGACTATGGAGTTTATACTGATTACGAAACATTGGCAATCACAGTAAGCTTAACTCCATATGCAGGACAGGCAAACGTTAAATTCAGATTCCGTTATGTAGCAAATGATGCAGACAGTCTCTCAATAGATGATGTACAGGTTTTGGCCAGTGCAACATTGTCTACTCAGGAAGCTGCCGCTAAAGTAAACTCTGTTACAGAAATTTATCCCAACCCTACAAAAGGGGAGATCAATATAAAAACAGACAGAAAAATCAAATCTGCTACTGTATTTGATATTTCCGGAAAATCACTGTTCAAGAATAACTCTGAAAGGATAGATATCTCTTCACTTCCAAAGGGTAACTATCTATTAAAAGTAGACTTCTCAGACGGAACTTCTACCACAGAAAAAGTAATCAAGCAATAACAACGTTTATATAATCTTTATACAACCACCAATTTTGGTGGTTTTTTTATTTTACTTTTGCAAAAAATCCTACACGTGTCTTTTATCAAAACAAAAATCATCAGTTTCTTTAAACTGATTTTTCCTTCCACCTATACCGAGCTGGCAGTTTTCCTGTTTTTTATTATATGCTATGGTATTTTAGGCTCATATATTGCCCTACATTACAGGATTATATTTGACAGCAGAATTCCATGGGATGCTTATTTCAGTTTTGATAACAAATCTATCCTTATGACGGGGGGAAGTTTTGAAAGACATCCTTTATCCTATTACTTTTTCAACTGGGTAAGAGAATTTTCATTATTTATTTCAGGCGGAAAAACGGACGCTAACTTCAGGCTTACCCTGGCATGGCTCAGTAATATTATCATCAGCTTAAACATTGTTCAGATCTTCAAATATTTAAAGAATATTATACATCTTCCTCTTTGGCTAAGCATTTTAATAATCTTATTTTTTGGAACTTTTTCGACCAACATTATATTATCCTTTACTCCGGAAAACTTCACCTATACCCTGTTTTTACTTTCATTATACAATTATTATGCAGCGATAAAACTCAGAAAGGAAGAAAAAATACCTGCCACTGCGCTTTCGCTTGCCGGAATTACTATAGGAGGGCTTACTATTACCAATTTTGTAAAAGTTTTCATTCCCTTACTATTTGAAAAGAGACTGTTCAGAGACTGGAGAAAATTCGGAAATGCAGTGCTTAGGGTAACTGTAGCTACCATCTGCTTTGTGCTGCTTTATCTGAACAGAATTGATTTTAAATATCAGAATATCTTTTCCAAGACCAATCAGCAATACGAAAAATTCTCTAATGTAGAATCTATGCCGACCTGGGACATGATTCTTTCTTTCTTCTTCGGAGGCAACATTCTTTTCCCGGGATTTATTATTTCAGATAAACATAATATGAAGGGATTTGATTTTAAAGGACTTTATATGGACCTTTATTCATCAGCTTTTCCCTACCTTTTTATAGCCCTATTATTGATTCTGATCATTTGGAGTTATTTCAAAAATTTCAAAAACAAATGGGTTCAGATTATCGCCATTTCTTTTTTCGTTGATATTGTGATCCATTGTGTGATGAGGTTCGGGCTTCATACTTCTTCTATCTACGGAGGTCATTTTGTTTTTGTATACCCTATTCTTCTGGGATGGCTTTTTTATGCTTACAGATCGCGTCCGAAAATAATGTCCGTTTTAACACTCACTATGATCTTACTGTTTGTCTATCTTCTAATCAACAATTTGTTTCGAATGGCAGAATTTTTCTGGTTTATGGAAACTTACTACCAATAAAAAAGCTGAGAAAATTTCTCAGCTTTCTGTTTTATGTTGAAAAGAATCATTTCTATTTTGCTTCTGCACAGAAAATTCTGTACTGCACTGCTACTGCAGATTTGAAATACTCTCTTATTTTTGAAAGATCACTTGCTGCACTTTGTTTAGTGAAATAACTTCCCGCTAAAATCTTATAGTTGGGTCTTAGGGAAGCATCCGTTTCTACTTTCAGATTAGGAAATCTTTTTCTGAAATAAGATTTTACCTCATTGGCTTCCTCGTTACTTTTCACTGTTGTAATCTGGATTTTAAATCCTAAAATTCTGGGATTTTTCTTACAAATTTCAGCATTGGTAAGTTCTCTGTTTGGTACAAAAATTTTGGGAGGTTTAGTACTTATCCCTGTAGAAACTCCAATATCATTAGATCCAAAATCTTTAGAAGAATTTACGGGAGTAACTTTAGCACATTTCCCTTCAATTCCTTCCAAAGCTGCACTTATTTTAGAATCCATTGTCATAACAAGTTCTGTACCCGAAAGGGTATCCTTTTTAACAACTTGCTGGGCTTCAATACTATAAAACCCAAATAATGATAATATCGAAAATATTTTAATCAAATTTTTCATTTAAACTTGTTTTCGCAAATTTATACAAATTAAAAAACTATACCAAACAGGTTATTTAGAATCAATACAAATTAAACGTAA
>JASLCD010000154.1 GCA_030146295.1 Chryseobacterium sp. | reverse complement strand
AATGACCCGCTGAAGTAATTCCTTCCTGCCATCTGTCCAGACCTGAAGCGACAACATTTTCCGCTCCGTGAATTTCAACAAGTCTATTGGTAAGTTCGGTACCGATTTGTCCCAAGGCACCTGTAATTAGTATTCTTTCCGTATAGGATTCCATTTTTCAGTTTTTTTTAGAATTGTACAAAAGTAAAAAAAACATGCCAACCATAATAAAAAAGGTGTATTTAAAAACACTCTTCGGGTAATGAATACGGATATATTCAATTCAAACAGATGAAATTCTCTTTAAACAATAGAAAAGATCAAATGCAATGATCACAGTGTATGATTAACTTAAAATTCAATAATTTTGTTTCAAAGAAAAACAATCATATGAAGAAGATTTTAATTGCTTCGATTCTGTTGGTAAGCCAGCTTGGCTGGGCTCAGTATACAGATATCAATATTATCAAGGAAGTACAGGTTAAAAATAAAGGTGTGGTAGTATCTGCCCATCCATTAGCCAGTGAAGCGGGAGCTAAAATCTTAAAAATGGGCGGAAATGCCTATGATGCAGTTACCGCAACCCAATATGCCCTTGCTGTGGTATATCCGCAAGCAGGAAATATCGGAGGAGGAGGCTTTCTGGTAGGGGTAAAAAACAATGGTGAAAAGTTTACGCTGGACTACAGGGAAACTGCTCCCAAAAAGGCATCCAGAGATATGTATATCGATAAAAAAGGAAAAGCTGACACAGATCTTTCCCAAAATGGAAGACTGGCGGTAGGGATTCCCGGAAGTGTGGCCGGATTTTTCGCAACGCTGAAATACTGCAAGCTGCCTATGGAAAAAATCATTCAGCCTGCTATTGATCTGGCAGAAAAAGGATTTGCCATTACAGATAAAGAAGCAGAAATGCTGAATAACCAAAGAGAAAAGTTCCAGAAACATAATAAGTCTTCCATTATTTTTGTAAAAGACACTCCATGGAAAGCCGGAGATCTGCTAATTCAGAAAGATCTGGCGGAAACTTTAAAACTTATCCAGAAATTAGGTGCAAAAGGATTTTACGAGGGAAAGACAGCCGATCTTTTGATAGCTGAAATGAAAAGAGGCAACGGAATTATCACTTTGGAAGATCTTAAAAACTATAAAGTTGCTGAAAGAAAAGCTCTTCAATTTGACTATAAAGGAAATAATGTTGTGACTATGCCTTTACCTTCAAGCGGCGGGGTTCTTCTTGCCCAGATGTTGAGAATGGCAAGTTTTGAGAACCTTGAGAACTATCAGCAAAACTCTACAAAAGCTGTTCAGATCATGACCGAAGCAGAAAGAAGAGCCTTCGCAGACAGAGCAGAATATATGGGAGATCCGGATTTTATTCAGGATAAAACGTCTTACCTGATCTCTGACGAGTACCTGAAAGGCAGATGGAAAAGCTTCAGTTTTGATAAAGCAACTCCCAGTGCAGCGGTAGGTAAAATCATAGAACAACCTAAAGAATCTATGCAAACCACTCATATTTCCGTATTGGATAAGGATGGAAATGCAGCTTCGGTAACGACCACTCTTAACGGGTATTATGGAAGCAAAGTGCTTGTTTCGGGCGCCGGATTCTTTTTAAATAATGAAATGGATGATTTCTCTATCAAACCGGGGGTACCGAATATGTTCGGAGCAGTAGGTGGAGAAGCCAATGCGATCCAGCCGAATAAGAGAATGCTTTCTTCCATGACTCCAACGATTCTCCTTAAAAATGGAAAACCGTATATGGTAGTAGGAACGCCTGGAGGAACTACGATCCCCACTTCAGTATACCAGTCTATTGTGAATGTTGTGGATTTTAAACTGAATGCCAATATAGCAGTGAATGCACCGAAATTCCATCACCAGTGGCTTCCGGAAACCATTACTGTAGAAAACAACTTCCCTGAAAGTACGATCTCTGAGCTGAAAAGCAAGAATTATGTGATAGAAAAGACAAAATATATCGGAAAAACAGAAATGATTGTTCTTGATGAAAACGGTAATATCCACGCCGTAGCAGATGGGCGCGGAGATGATTCTGTTGCAGTGGAATAATATTATCTATAAAAAAACAAATACAGCTCCGGCTTTATTCTAAAAAGGCTTCTGCCTTGTGAATGAAGCCGGAGTTTTTTATTGATCAACCCGCCGCTACAGATACTTTTCAATGACTTTTGTCATGTTTTCAGATAAATTTTCTTAATTTTCGCCCTTAAAAAAACAAAACGACTGTTCTTTGAAAGCAAAAAAAATATACAATCAGCTTTATTTCCAGGTTATTATAGCGATAGTTGCCGGTATTCTTCTTGGAAATTTCTATCCTGAATTAGGAGAAAAAATGAAACCTCTGGGGGATGGATTCATCAAACTAGTGAAAATGATTATCGCTCCGGTCATCTTTATCACCCTCACCCTGGGAATTGCCCACATGACCGATTTGAAAAAAGTAGGCCGGATTGCCATAAAAGCAATGATCTATTTTTTCACATTTTCAACGCTTGCTCTTATCATCGGATTATTTGTAGGGAATATTTTACAGCCTGGTCACGGTTTAAATATTGATCCAGCTACTCTTTCGGGTGATGTTTCGCAATACCAGGCAAAGGCCCATGAATCAACACTTACAGGATTCATTATGAATATTATTCCGGAGACTTTATTCAGCCCTTTGGTGGGTGACAATATTCTTCAGGTTCTGCTGGTTGCTATTTTGATGGGAGTTGCTTTGGTTTTAACAAAGGAAAAAAGCCGGAAAGTAACTGATTTTCTTCAGGATCTATCTACACCGGTATTTAAAATCGTTCATATGCTTATGAAACTTGCCCCTATCGGAGCTTTCGGAGCGATGGCATTTACTATCGGAAAGTATGGGCTTCATTCTGTACTGAATCTTATATTTCTTGTTGCTACATTTTATATTACTTCTATCCTTTTTGTAGTTCTGGTATTGGGAGCTGTAGCATGGTATAACGGATTTAATATTTTTAAATTTCTTTTTTATCTTAAGGAAGAGCTCCTTCTTGTTTTGGGGACCAGCTCATCAGAGTCTGCACTTCCGGGAATCATGGAAAAACTTGAAAAAGCTGGCTGCTCCAGGGCCATTGTAGGCCTTGTAGTGCCTACAGGGTACTCATTCAATCTTGACGGGACCAATATTTATATGACTCTGGCCTCTCTGTTTATTGCTCAGGCATTAAATATTCACCTTCCTATTGAAAAGCAGCTGATGCTTCTCCTGGTAGCGATGCTAAGTTCAAAAGGAGCAGCAGGGGTTACAGGTGCCGGATTTGTAACGCTGGCAGCAACCCTCGCAGTAGTTCCTGAAATTCCAATTGCTGGAATGACATTAATCCTTGGAATAGATAAGTTTATGAGTGAATGCAGAGCACTGACGAATGTTATCGGGAATTCTGTAGCTACCGTAGTGGTTGCCAACTGGGAAAAACAGCTTGATAAAAAACAGCTTCAATACTGCCTGGATCACCCGGCTGATCTTGAGAAAAAACTGGAAGTGTAAAAGGCAGGGATTAGGTTGCAGAAAAATATGTGTAAAGTAGAGACTGAAGTTTATTAAGTTCAACAGTGAATTTCTCTTCGCAAGTGAAGGGTGAGTTTTATTAGAAATTAACAAACAGCAGCCGATACCTTTATACTATTTCCCTGTAGCTTTAAACTTAAAACCCTGAATTTTAAATCAGGATACTTAAACTTGACGGCTGTACTTTGACATGAACCGGTGATTTGATCTTATTGAATTCACCATCCAGGTGCCAGTTTTTGGTATTGACTTTAAATGATATTTCGGAAACCGGAAGATAGGTAACATATTCATCATCTTTCAGTCTTTTGGTAAACATTCTGAAAGCAAACAGGGCGGAATAAGTCAGGGGAAACTTTTTTACCAAAACCATATCCACCAATCCATCACTTTTGCTTGCTTTTGGAGCAATGTAGGCATTATTACCAAATTGTCGGGTATTGGCAATATTCATCATCAGGTACCGTCCGTTGTACTGCTGATATTCTTCATCAAAAAACTTCACCTTGATGGGCTTATAATTGAAGAAGGTCTTGAGAGACACTTTGATATAGTTTTTGAATCCACGGCTTGTTTTTTCGAATTCTTTGACAACTTTACCATCAAATCCTGTTCCTGAAACATTGATAGAAAGCTTGTCGTTCACTGTGAAAGTATCAATCTTTCTGGAGTTTTTGGCTTTTATCTTTTCTAAAAGTTCATTCAGGTTTTTACTGAATTGTGTCTCATTGGAAAATCCGTTTCCTGAACCCGCTGGGAAAATAGCCAGAATTTTATCTGTATTAATCAGATTTTTAGCTACGGTAGAAATGGTACCATCCCCTCCTATGGCCACAAAAATATCCACTTCTTCAAAATGGGTCTTGATAAACTCATCTGTTCCGGGGATAGATTCTGATACATAAAACAACGGGTTGTTCACCTTTGTTTTGAGTTCATTCAAAAACGGCTGATAGTTTTTTTTGGCCGAAAAAGGATTGATAATAAAAGCTACTTTTTCCATTCCCACAAAATTAAAAAATGCTTCCTGAACTGGAAGCATTAATTTACTTAATTTTCATTCTTTCTTTAAATTCTGCATTTAATGTCCCCTTCAGGTCTTCCCAAGAGACAGGGATTGTGATATCTCCTGCTGCAAAAGCGGCAATTTCGTATGGACTGTAATGAAAATACAGGTTTTTATCATCAAAATAAAAGTTATCGGATGCAGGAATTTTCTCTACCAACAGCATTTCTGAGTTTTTCACTTCTCCGTCACCATCCATCGTTCCGCTGTTGATTTTATTGATGTTTTTCATCAGAATTTCTTCAATTTTATGTTTGGGCATTGAAGTGATGTCTTTTAATTCTAATTTCTTACTGTTTTTAAGATCAAAAACTCTTTCTGAAAAACCATAATTGTCATGAGCTCCCCCTTCATAACCACTTCCTACATACTGGATATGCATATAACTGTTGGTATTGGAAATTAAATTCATATGCGAGCTTGAATACCAGTTCTGAGCATAGGTAACATCCGAAACCCAGTCTTTATTATCATTTTTTATTGAAGTGAAATAATCATTCTTTTCTTTATCGAGATAAGCCTGAAGCCCTGCTTTGGAAAAGTCTTTGATTTTTTCATTCTGGAAATAGATACTGTCTAATAGTTTTTTATCTTTTAAGGAAGGGAAAACCAACAGTTTTGAAGTGAAGCTCACTTTCAAAGAGTCTGTAATTTTCGTAGAGTCATTTACTTTCACAGAGTCTACTACAAATCCTTCTGTGGTTTTATTTTCCGTTTTTTCTGCCGGTCCTGTCTTTTCATTTTTTTTACAGGCCGTCACTGCCAGGAAAGAAGATAATGCTATAACAGCAATCGTATTTTTCATAATTCTGATTTTTGATATCAAATACAAAAACCATTCAAAAGATGAATGGTTTTTGAAAAAAAATATTTTTTTAAGTAAAATCCTGTTTAGAATTTCTTAGATATTACTTTTTAACAAGGCTGATTACCTGATTTTCAAACTTAGATGCTACTCCCCAGATTTGTTTAAATGCAGGATAATATTCTTTCGGATAATCTGAACTGCTAATTTTTGTTGTGGTAGTGACTTCCAGTTTATTTCCTTTTTGTTCTACAGAATAGGTATATGCTATTTCTTTATCTTCTGTAACGATTCTTTTTTCTTTAGGCATCTCTTCAATCACATATCCTTCAGGGATTTCAAGGATAACCTTTTTTACTTTCGTGATTGGTGATCCAAAGTCGATAGGATATTTTCTCACTTCTGTCTGATCAAATTCGTTAGAACTTTTGTTTAGAAATAACATGGGATTGATAATCATTTTCTTCCCCACTCTATCAATAAGGTTCATTGAGGAGAATTTCATGCTGCTTTCAAACTCACCATTCTCCAATACTTTTGAATTGATATCGGTGAAATCCATTGAGAAATTTTCTTTGTATTGTTTTTTATACTTCTCTGCGTTATCATCATAACTGTCTTTAGCATACATCGCATAAGCACCGGTATCTTTATCCAAGTATGTTCCGGAAATGCTTCCGTCTTCATTGATCTTGGCATTCGCTGTAAGGAAAGTATTACTGGATTTTGTATTGGTCATCTGAATCTGCAAGGTTTTATCTTTCCTCACAAGAATTCCGAACTGGTTCCAGTTTTTAAGAGGAATTTCATCCAGTGAAGACTGCTTGGAAGTTGCATCATAGATATGAAGCTGATCATCAATACTGATTGCTGCCAGAACAAAATTCATATTGGAAATATTGGGTGATACCAGATTAATGATCCCGTTTTCTACCGTAGAAATCACTAATGGATCAGCTTTAAGACCTGCTTCGCGAAGCATCATCACCAGAAAAAGATTAATTTCCGGAGCATTTCCTATTTTGGTTTCCAACAGTTTTTTGAATCCATCATCTGTGTAGACTCCTCTGTCTTTATTCCATGTGAAAGTCTTCTGAACATAAGAGAAAATAGCATTTGCCTTTTCAAGATCGGTTTTCATCGCCATAACTCCTGCCGGCATATTTTCCTTAGCAAGTTTTGTTTTTTTCAGCTGCTCTCCAAAATCTTCATTTTCAAGCAGTCTTTTTCCGATCTGATCCCATGATGATGAATACAGCTTAAGTTCTCCAAAATTGGTAGAATTGAGTTCTGCACCAATTTTTGTTCTGAAATTCCTGTCGTTTCTTACAAATTTTTCAGTTTTGAAACCTTTTAAATTTTCATAAGCAAACCTGTAAGTTTTATACTGAGCGCCATATAAGTTTCGCTCTTCAACCTCTTTATATTTGGGAACCATTTCTCCTGTATAATTTACATTATACGACATATTAATCGGAGCATCCAATACATACTCTGTGTTCAGTGAAGGGGTATCGGATTCAATTAACACTTCCGGAATCGTGAATCGGAATGGCGATATGATTTCATACTGATATTCTAAGACGGACCCGTTTTTCACATTGGGGAAAGCAAATTTCGTCAGGCTGACATATTTATTCTCCTTACTTTTATATTGTGAACTCTTCTCCACTTTTACCGGAACCACATTTCCATTTTCTAGATTGTAGGTAAAGGCCTTGAATTTCCCCAGCGATTCTCTGTTGGTTCCCACATTGAAAATAGGAATTTCAAGATTCAGCCAGTCTTCAGCCTTATCTTTATCATAAATCTTAACCCTGTAATAATATTTTTTGTGCAGATTTCCTGTGTTGGCATCCACCATAAAATAAGCCGATTTATACAAAATTTCAGCAGGGGCATTTTCATCTAATAACGATTTTGGCTTAGACAGATCCGCATCATTGAATTTTGGAGGATTCAGAAATTCATATTTCTTCTGGGCATTTAGCATGATGGCACTGGCAGAGCAAAGCATCAATACAATTATTTTTTTCATAGTTATATTTTAGTTATTAAGATTTTTGAATTATCCATATTCAGAATTTTTTTTCTGAAACTGATATAATCATTGTATTTTTCTTTTGGATATAATCCTTTATTGATCTGTATTTTTCTGATCACTTTCACCTGTCCGTCACTTTTAACAAAGCTTAGCTTATATGATCCAAATTCTGAAGTGATGTTTGAATTATCAGGAGTTTCATCAACTTTATAGCCCAAAGGAAGAACAAAAGCAATTTCATATTCATCTTCATAAGACATACCGACCTCGAAAGGAAGCTCACGGCTTTCATCAGTTTTAAAGACCGCATCAGTAAAAATAGGTACAGATCTGAACAGAAGGCTGTTTCCTGCTTTTTTGGAGAAATTATTAGTTTTAAAATCCAGGTCGTAAGTGATAATGGCATTATCTCTGTCATTATTAAAGTTTTTCATTTCAACCTTTTCAAAGTTTAAAATTTCAAACCTTCTTTTTATCGCATCATTTTTTTCCTTCGGATTAAGATTGGCAAAGTTTAAATTATAATCATACTGATTTCCCGTGTATGCGAAATTACCTGTTCCTATGATACTGTTATCCTCATTTAGGTTAATTTTCAGTGTCTGTTTTTCTTTATTCTGTTCAGCTTTATAAACAGGTGTATTGATCAATTCAATTCCTTTTTGAGTCACGGCAAGTACATTTCTGTCTGTTGTGCTGTAACTTAAATGATTGAAAGCAATCTGTTGAGAGGTATTTTCAAGCCAGATATTTCCTTTTTCAGTAGGCACCATCAGAATAACGTGATTTCCGCCCATAGATGGAAAATCAGGATCAAATGAAACCTGTGAACGACCGGAAGTGATGATACAGTAAGTGGAAGGAATGCCTGCTTCGTTCAAAAGAATTCTCATATAATTGGAAAGCCCCTTACAGTCTCCGTACCCTTTTTTCTGAACCTCATCCGGCTGCATAGGCTGCCAGCCTCCTATTCCTAATGATACAGCTATATATCTGCTCTTGTTCTGCATGTACTGGTAAATTTTCTTTACCTTATCCTCTACAGACCCCTGCAGCTGCAAAGATGCCACTTCTGCTTTAATGGCAGGAGTAGATCCTGAAACAGGGATCAGCAGATCATTATAAACCCATGTTCCGAAATCTTTCCACGTATTTAAACTTCCCTGCTTGCCCGCCAGGCTGAATTTTGCTAGAGCAAAGTTGACTGAAGGTAAGATTTTAACAGGCTGCGGTATCATAAAAGCATCATCAATCGCAGGCACATTTTTATAGGAGTAGGTTTTATCATTTGCACTGCCGGATTCTATAACAGATGCATAGTTGTATTTTGAAGGATATATTTTAGTTCTAAGTTCGATTCCCGAAGTATTGACAATCTTAAACTGCGCTTCTTCCAACGATGTCTTAACAGAATTAAAAGGCACAAAGTCCGGAATAAAAACTGTATTTTCATCATCACTTTCATACGAAAAATCAACAGTATAAGGATACTGAGCCGGTGTATATGAATAGATCAACATTCTGTTATCAGAATAAAAAACACCCTGAGAGTTATTGGCTATATCCTGAAAGTCAGATTTCGAAACACTTTTGATTTTTTTCCCGGCTTCATCATAAATCGTAACCTTTATGTTTGAAATACGTCTTGCTTTATCGTAAGGAATATACGCTACTGCATGCTCGTTACCGTCTTTATTTAAAACTGTAGTAACCGTATTATACTGATATTTTATCTGATCTATTTTATTGATCTGAGCAGTTGTAAAATCTTTCCGGATAACAACATTGGCATTTTTCTTTAAATTCTCAGGAATTGCAGAAGCAGGATAGCTTTGTGCAAAATATAATGAGGCTGTAGACAAAGCCCCTAAAATTAAAATTTTCATCATTATTGTTAGTTTTAAGTAAATAATTATTAAAATTCCGTGCTATTTTTTCACGAGACTAATCACCTGATTTTCTGTTTCAGAGATCGTTTTCCAGATTTGCTTAAAAAACGGATAATATTCTTTAGGATAATTTTGACTGGCAACACCTATTTTTGAAGTGATTATTATTTTGTTCCCAAGTGTTTCAACCTTGTATAAAAAAGTTATTTCCTGGTCATCTGTAGCAATCTTTTTATCTTTAGGAAGAGTCAAAACTTTATAATTCTCAGGAATTTCCAATTCTATCCTTTTTTCTTTATTAAAAGCTGAGATAAAGTCAATCTGGTGTTTTCTTTCCTGAGACTGATCAAACAATTCTTTTTCAGCATTTAAAAACATCATTGGATTGATAACTATTTTATCTCCAATCACATCCATCAGATTAGTATCGGAAAATGTCATTTGGGTCTCAAAATCACCATTGGACAAAAGTTTTGGTTCCACATTTTTCCCATCAATATTATATCGTAAGGGAAATCCCTGTTTATACTTATCTTTATTAATATCAAATTCATCATAAGAATTAATCGCATACATACCATTATCCTTTTGTGTAAATATTCCTTTCACTAATGAATTTTCAGGATCTAAACTCGCTTTGATATTCATCTCTTTTTTACTAATATTGGTATTGGAGAAAGAAAGAGATGTTCCTTTTTTCCCTTCCAACAAAATCCCGAAATCATTCCAATCCCTCTCAGGGAGCATATTTACCTTAGAATTAAAGGAAGTTGCGTCATAAAAATAAATCTGATTATTAATTTTAACCGATGTTAGTACGAAATTTAAATTATTAATGTTGGGTGAAATAATATTTAAAATACCATTATCAACAGTAGAAATCAAAAGAGGATTAGCATCAATTCCGGCATCTCTTAAAAGCATTATCAGAAGAAGATTAATATCTGCACTGTTTCCTGATTTTGTTTTTATAAGCTGCCTTAAATTCTGGGAAGCCATTATTCCTTTCTTCTCGTTCCACTTATAGTTTTCTTTGACAAAATTGAAAATTCTATCTGCTCTTCCTAAAGGCTCATAATATGTTTTAATATTTTCAGGAAGGATATCTTTCACATTACCTTTTAAAAAACTCCCAAAGTCGTCAAAGTTATAGAGCCTGTCTGCAAGGCTATTCCAATCTTTGAACTCACTATATGTAAAATACTTGGTTGAAAACCTTTTAAGTTCAGGCCTTACTTTTCCTCTGAATCTATTTAAATCTTTTACATACTTTTCTTTCTGAATAGATTTCATATCCTCATATCCAAATCTGAACACGTTGTATAAAGCTCCTAAACGGTCTTCAGTAGTGGAAACATGATATTTTGGTTTAATAACGCTTCCTGTGCTATTGAAAAAGTAGGTAATGGGTGCGTCAGGATATTCCAAATTATATTCCTGATAAACAACGGGAATATTATATTCCAGAAAATATACAGGATTGGATATATTATTACTGGTCACTTTATAACTATATTCTATTACAGATCCATCTGAAATATTAGGTAAGGCAAGTTTATATATATTGATTCCTTTTGTAAAATTCTCTTTTAGCTGATCTTTTTTATCAATTAAGACTTTTTCGACTTTATTATTGGAGAGATTATAAATTCTAACTTCAAACTTACTCAGCGATTCATCAGTAAGCAATGGGATGCTTATATTAAGCCAATCTTCTGAGCGTTTTTTATCATAAATTTTAATTTTTGAATACCATTCTTTCTCCAACGAATTATCATTCATGATATTATATCGAACACTATTGTAGAGAATCTCCGCAGGTGCATCCTTTTCTATCAGTGAGTTGGTTTTTTTCAGATCTGCTTCATCAAAGACAGGCGGAGAAAGAAATTTATGTTGTGTAAAAAATATATTAAACACAAGACAGCTCACTGCTACAGTAAGTTTAGTATTCATTTTCATCGAATATTATTGTTTTTTGAAATTCTCAGGAATTACAGAAGCAGGATAGCTTTGTGCTAAATATAATGAGGCAACAGAGAACGCCTCAGGAACTAATATTTTCATCATAGTTATTAAAATTACGCAAAAATAAGAAAATCTTAATAACTGTTAAAAAAAATATAAAAGGCTCCACATGGTGAAGCCTTAACCTAATACTTAAAAAAGTACTTTTTTTAATGTACCTATAAGGATATGAACACATTATCAACTCTTCATGATTATATTCTGAAAAGTTAAAAACAGAATATTTATACTCATTCTAGATTTGAATGGATATTTATTCTGTGCATGAAGCGGTAAAACTTCATATTGTCTGCGTTTCAAATTTAAAATAAATTATAATTCGTATAATTCAAATGCTGTAGAATTAATAACAAACAGAAGTACAATTAATTCTACAATACTAAAGAACCATTACTAAAAAAGACTTCCCTTCGGAAGTCTTTAAATTTTCATTTTTTTTAATCATTTGGAACCAGTTTACTATCATACTGGTCACTACCAAGCCCCAATACCGGAATAAAGATAAATCCCAAAAAGAAAATCAGAATCGTGTATAAAGGGGTTTCTTTAGCAAAACCTTTGGCCAGTCTGTCATATACCACCCAGCACGCATAGAGATTTACCAATGGAATAAAGAAAAGAATGATCCACCATATGGGTTTTTTCACGATCTCCAGCAATACTATTGAATTATAAATCGGGATAAAAGCGGCCCAGGCATCCTGTCTTCCTGCTTTCTGAAAGATTTTGTACATGCAGTATCCATAGAAGATATAGCATAACAAGCCGAAGAACATTGTGCCGATCCCTAATCCTGCAGCGGCTGCACCAGACACTGCATCTGCCCCATTGTAAGGGTCTGTTTGTAAAAGAGTTAACATATTATTGTTTTTTTGGTTCATCCAAATATAAAAAAAGCTTCTAAATAATTAGAAGCTTTTTTTATTATATTTTTAAAAACGTTTATG
>JASLCD010000323.1 GCA_030146295.1 Chryseobacterium sp. | reverse complement strand
CGATTGCGGCAGTCTTGAAAACTGTTGACTGTAACAGGTCCGGGGGTTCGAATCCCTCACTCTCCGCAAAAAAGCCTACTGATATCAGTAGGCTTTTTTTATTTATTAAAGTTTTCTTCTCTAGAGTTCTAATATAAGAGAGATAATGATTTCTTATCTCAGTACCTCATTTACTAAATTTTCAGGGTCAAAATTAACTGTTGTATCTCTCGAAAAATCGCCAAATTAAGAATATTTTATCTTTTTTCAGATAAATATAGATAAGTCCGATTTCAAAAAGAGGGGCAGTGCCAAAACTAAAACAAAGGGACGGGTATGTTATTCATATAGGTAGTTAAACCACATATAAAAAGCTAGTACAACTTTTAACAAGGCTTCTCTCATTCTTGATAAAACCAAAGTTCGTTCTTGGCTATTTCATTTATCTAAATTGGCTCTTCTTAAAATAAATTCTAAACTGGATTTATGTGCAAATATTTCAATTTAAAATGAAATAATGTATAATGGTTAAGTTGGTATAGGTACTTGATTATAAGGCATTTAACATAATAAAATATTTCTTTTTTCATTGACTTAAATTCATATATTTAATTTGTAATTTTAAAATTTATTACAATCATGAAAAAACTATTATTTATTGCTATGATTGGTATAGCGGGTTTTGCAAGTGCAAAAGGAAACGTGGAGAAAGTAAATTCTAAAGCAAAAGAGGTTCCAACGGTTACTAAAAAGGCTGTCTTGTCAAAAAAAGAAACTAAGACTAAAGCTAAAGCAGCATTTTTTGTTGAATGTAGAACAGTGGTGGTAACTTGTACATCTGCATATACTTGCCAAGATTGGTCTGAAGGTCAATGGAATACTTGGGGCTCAAATATTCAAAGTAATTACTGCATGTATGACAGTCCATATACTCCATAACTATTTCACCATATTGGATATAAAGAATAAAACATGATTAATTAGATTAATCTAAAAAAAAGAAATCGTTCAAAAAATCATTTGTATTTACTTTTGAAAAGTTACTTGTTTAACTACATTAAAATAGAGTCCGTACAAAGTTTTTTGAACGTTTCTTGTAAATGATAAATTATGAATTTTATAAAAAAACAAACTTTAACAATTATAT
Organism: Chryseobacterium sp.; assembly: GCA_030146295.1. Taxonomy (GTDB): domain Bacteria; phylum Bacteroidota; class Bacteroidia; order Flavobacteriales; family Weeksellaceae; genus Chryseobacterium. The sequence goes on along the minus strand of JASLCD010000323.1, from coordinate 23,239 downwards.
TTTTATTCATTTTCTCTATTTCGTTTTCTCAGACAGCTATGAGTGATTCGTTAAGGGGTGAATTTACTTACTTACTTCAGTACAAGCCTAATACCCTAAATCGAGATTACTTTATAAAAGAACTATATTCATTACAAATAACCGATAAACGTTGTTTTTTTAGTAGTGAAAATAAACTGAAATTTGATTCTGCTTTTTCAGCAGCATATAATAAAAAAAATAGTGTTATTGATTTAAGTGGTGTTCCTGCATCGAGGTCTAACTTTTTAATTATTCAAACCAATGAAAATTCAGAATTTTATGAATCAGTAGGGATGACACTATTGTCATATAATAGTCCAATAATTCGTAATTGGAAGCTAATTAATGAAACAAAAGTAATTAACTCTATTAATTGTAAAAAAGCAGAAGTAAATTATAAAGGTAGAGACTGGACAGCTTGGTATTCAACCGAAATTCCCTTTCCTTATGGTCCATACAAATTTAGTGGTCTCCCTGGATTAATTGTAAAAATAACTGATAAAACTGGAGATTATGATTATGAATTAGTAAAAGCAGTATCTAGTTCTAGATTAAAAGGTAAAACTGTTACAGTAAAAAAAGTACGATACCAAGGGGCTAAGTTAGTTACACAAAAAGAATTATCAGACGCAAGAGCAAATTTTAGAGCAAATGCCAAACGTGAGTTAGAAAGTATGGGTACTGTCTTTTCACAAGACCAGTCCAGGCCAAAAATAAGTGAAACAGAGAAAAAAGGACACAACCCTATTGAGTTAGAGTAATGAAAAACGTAATTTCTTAATACTTTTTAACTGGCAGATAAATCATTGCTTGTGAGGATGAGTATTATTTACAAGATTTTGTAAGAAGGATGAATCTTGATTAATTTATATTAAAAAGGTCTATTTGTAAATAGTTATTTCTGGTTGATCCTATAAATTGAAGATAATTTGAGCTTTAATAATGTTTTGTAAATCAGGTACTTGAATTTATTTAAGAATGCTAATAATGATATTAAGAGTTCGACAGTCACCCTCACTCTCCGCAAAAAAGCCTACTGATACCAGTAGGCTTTTTTTATTTATTAAAGTTTTCTTCTCTACATTTACGGAATTGCATATTTCATTTCTAAGTAAGGTTTCAATGATCCGAAGAAATTTCCTCTAAATTTATGGTCTTTTAATTAGAAGTTTCTTTCTGTTACAGTATGACTGAGGTCTGCTTTATTCTTTTGGAAATAACCTTCTGAAAACTTATCACGGAAAATAATGGCAATGATTTGCAAGGCTTAGTCTTCGAAGCAGTTCTTGTGAAATGAAAGAGCGTAATTTTTACCGGATAAAATCCAATCTAATTAATTCTGTCCTATTGGTCTTTTCAAACTTACCATGATAAAATAGGTAATAGCACGTGCCCACACAACATTTTCATCCACTACTTATTTTTTTTGAAGTGAAGGAATGAAACAGCCTGATATCTTCAGCCTTCATCACACTCAATCTTTGTTATTGAGTACAAAAGTGGAAATATCAATTTGTATGCTGTTTGGTCATATATTTCAATGGCGTCATTTTTATGACTACACTCAAAAGTAGAGTCTTTTTTTTAGCCTTCTGAAGTAAATCTAAGAAAAGTATACAACTATCGTGGATTTGTATTAAATCCCAATCTGCCTTTTGTTCCACCTTTGTCCTATAAATTTTAACTCATTAAAAATGAAAAAAGTTATTCTTATTACAGGAGCCAGTTCAGGAATGGGTAAGGAAACTGCCAGAAAGCTGATTAAGGAAGGGCACACGGTTTACACAGTTGCCCGCAGGATAGATCAAATGAAAGATTTAGAGGAAATCGGAGGACATCCTATAAAAATGGATGTTACCATTGATGACGATATTGAAAATGTAGTCGGCACTATAATCAATAAAGAAGGTAAAATTGATGTGCTTTGGAATAATGCAGGGTACGGGCTTTATGGTTCTGTGGAGGATGTCCCCTTGGATGAAGCCAGAAAAGAATTTGAAGTCAATGTTTTTGGTATGGCGGCAATGACCCAAAAGGTAGTTCCTTATATGCGTAAAGCTAAATCCGGAACAATTATCAACACCTCTTCAATGGGAGGTAAAATGTATTTTCCGATGGGAGCCTGGTATCATGCCAGCAAACACGCTGTGGAGGGTTTAAGCGATTGTCTTCGCTTAGAACTCAAACAGTTCAATATCAATGTTGTGGTTTTAGAGCCCGGTTTTATCGCTACTGAATTCGGCTCCGTTCTTCTGGATGGTTTTTCAAAAATCCGAAAAGATAGTGCTTACCGTTCAATGATGAATGCAATTGAAGAGGGAACCCGAAAAGCAGGCGAAGGTAACGGTTCCTCTCAGCCATCAGTAATCTCGAACACCATTAGCAAAATAGTAAATGCCAATAAACCTAAAACAAGATACAGAGTAGGAAAGTTTGCCAAACCTATGGTCTGGATGAGAACTTACCTTGGAGACACTTTATTCGATAAGATCGTGATGAGCCAAATGTAAGCTGGGGCTCTCTATTTTAATTGCTATAGTAACCAATTTTTTAATCAATTTTTTGAAATGAAAACAGTGAAATTTTTATTCGTATTAATGTTGGCATTTGCTGCCAGATCATTTGCACAAACCGGAGCGGACGCCATACTCGGAAAATGGGAGTCTGACAAGAAAGACGTACAGCTTGAAATCTTCAAGCAGGGAGATAAATACTATGGTAGATATTTATGGGGGAACCAAATTGTAGAAAAAGATGGCATTACCTCTAAAAAAGACACTAAAAATCCTGATCCTAAACTTCGGTCCCGAAATCTGATTGGTTCTACCAGCCTGACAGACCTAAAATGGAATGGCGAAGAATATGTGGATGGGAAAATCTACAATGCCCCAAGTGGAGATACTTATAAGTGTAAAGCATGGATAAAAGAGGGAAAAATGAACCTTCGTGGTTTTATGGGAGTTTCACTACTTGGTAAAACAGCCGTATTCCACCGATATAACAAATAAAGATTCCGGCAGTATTATACATAAATTTAAAGACAATAATGCTGCCCATTTCTTTTAAAATAGCAGTGTAACAACAATCATATTCTACTAATCAAATGGAATTTATATCAAATACAATCAGTTGGATCAAAGGAGAACTTTTTGAAGGGGCACTGATCCTTTCATTTGGAATCATTACCTTAGCTGGAGGGTTTTTATTTTGGAAAACAGGAACAACTCCTCACTCCAAAGCACTGTTTCTTCCACTAATGGTTACAGGTATAATATATGCCGGAATTGGTTCAGGAATGCTTATGTCCAATCAAAAGCGGATGAAGGAGTTCCCTCAGAATTATGAGCAGTATGGGAAAACATTTATTAAAATGGAAAAGAAACGTGTGGAAGGTTTTCAATATGGATATACCGTATCAAAAGTAGTCGCTTCCATCTTCTTCTCATGTACTTTGCTTATCTTCTGGTTTAGCAAAAATCCAATCTGGCAGGGGATAGGAATTGGAATGGCCTATTTTGCATTGGCTGGATTAATAATTGACTATTTTTCACAGGAGAGAGCAGATATTTATTATACAGCTATTTTAAAAGCATTACAATAGACCGTATTAAAGTTAAAAAAAGAAATACACCATACAATGAAACCGATCATCAACCTGGAAAGTATATCTGACATCAGCAAGTTTGTGCAGCAGGGCAGCGTTAAACATCCTTTGGTTGCCATTATAGATTTTAGTAAAGTGGATGAATATGTGGAAGCAGGGACAAGAATATCCTGTAATTTTTATTCCGTAATGTTCAAAAACTACTGTATTAATAAGATGAAGTATGGGAGGCAGAATTATGACTTTCAGGAAGGAAGTCTGGTATGCATAGCTCCTAAGCAGATTGTTGAAATGGATACAGAAATAGAAAAAAGAGACGATATGATGGGCTGGGGACTGTTCTTTCACCCTGATCTTATAAGAAATACCACTTTGGGAACGAAAATGAAAGATTATACATTTTTTTCTTATGAAACAGCAGAAGCACTTCATTTATCAGAAAAGGAAAAAAAGGTCTTGTATGAATGCATAATGAATATAGAAAATGAATTGAATGAAAACATCGACAACCATAGCCAGAACCTGATTGTATCGAATATAGAATTGCTTCTTAATTATTGTTCTCGTTACTATGGAAGACAGTTTATTACTAGAAAAAACTCAAACAGAGATATTGTGTCTCAGGTAGAAACAATTCTGCATGAGTATTTTAATTCTGATCTTTTGAAAGATAAAGGGCTTCCTTCGGTAAGCTATTTGGCAGATAAAGTCCATCTGTCCCCAAATTATCTTAGTGACCTGCTTAAAAAAGAAAATGGAATGAATGCCAAAGACCATATCCATTATCTTCTGATTGAAGAAGCAAAAAACATTCTGCTGGGAACCAATAAAAGTATTAGTGAGATAGCCTATGGTTTAGGATTCGAATATCCACAGTATTTCAGTAAATTATTTAAACAGAAAACAGGAAATACACCACAAGAATTTCGTAATTTAAATTAGGAAAAAGCAAATCACATTACTGATCATCTAAAATCAAAGGAGGTTAGGGAGATCTATATGCGCATCCATTTTACAGAAGATTGTGCTCACGTATAAATCGGGTTAGTATTTCTATAATCATAATCTTCAGCAATTCATTATATTCGTAACCAGAATGATATCTGATATAGATGTTAATGCTTACATTGTCATAGCAGATACAGCTTAATCATAATGAAACTAACCATGAGACAGATTATTTTTACTACTTTATTTTTTTTATCAATTTTCAGTGTAAAAGCGCAAAAGCAAGATAGTATCGTTATTTTTTTTAATGAGCTGAAAGAAGCTTCAAAGAAGAATATCCAGCTCTGGAATAAGGATTTATATGGTCCTGTCATTTTAATAGATCCGAAAACCAGAGAATTATATGCCAATGAGCCGGATACTGAAGGAATTCTGAAACACAATGGAACTATATACTCCGGAATTCTGCCTGCGAAGATTAATATTGCCAATACTGCGATCAATTGGGGTGGGAAAAGATGGGCTATGATCATGCTTCCCCTTACTTCCAACAGAAACAACAGAATCAATCTGCTGGCACATGAATCATTTCACAGCATTCAACCTTCATTGGGGTTTACGCTTAACAATGTAGAAAATAATCACCTGGATCAGAAAGAGGGCAGGGTTTATCTCCGGCTGGAGCTGGAAGCACTGAAAAAGGCTGTCCGGTCAGCTTCAGAAAAAGAATTACAAAAACATCTGACCAATGCGCTTACTTTCAGAAAATATAGAAATACACTTTATAAAGATTCGGGGAACACAGAAAACTTATTGGAGCTGAATGAAGGAATGGCTGAGTTTACGGGAATCATTGTAAGTGGTAGAAATAATGAACAGACAAAATCATTTCTTTTGAGCGGCATAGATGATTTTATGAAGAATCCCACATTTGTGCGTTCATTCGCTTATCATACGACTCCTGTTTACGGGTATCTGCTCTATCAGAAAGATCCGGATTGGAACAAAAAAATCAATGCAAAAACTGATCTGACAGATTATTTCATCAAAGGTTTTAACATCAGGATTCCGGCTGCTCTGCAAAAGACAGCTGAAAAATTATCCGGAGATTATAATGGTAAGGCAATTATAAAAGAAGAAGCTGAGAGAGAAGAAAAAACTAAAAAACTGATCGCGGAATATCAACTGAAATTCATCCAACAGCCTCATTTTGAAATCAAATTTGAGAAAATGAATGTTTCTTTTGATCCCAGAAATATTGTGCCGTTGGAACATAAGGGGACGGTATATCCTAATATCAGGGTTACGGATTTATGGGGTATTCTTACTGTTGAAAACGGAGCCTTAATGAGTCCTGATTGGGGTAGAATTGCAATAACAAATCCTACCAAAACAGAAAATAAAAAGGTATCAGGGGATGGCTGGACCCTTGAATTGACTGACAGCTACACTGTAGAAAAAGATGCGGCTACCGGAAATTACAGGCTTATTAAGAAATAATATTACTCTGATAGCAAAAGCACCACTGTTTTAGTGATGCTTTTGTCATTCAGGTTCTCGGATTACTCATGATACCATTTCCTTTTCAATAATAACGCTGCCTTTACCAGAAGTATTAATACCGGAACTTCTACCAGTGGTCCAATCACACCTACAAATGCTTGTGGTGAATGAATCCCGAATACTGAAATAGCCACCGCAATCGCCAGTTCAAAATTGTTTCCGGTAGCTGTAAAGGCTATAGATGCATTTTTATCATATGGAATTTTTAATGCTTTATTGATCATGAAGCTCACAAAAAACATGAGAATAAAATAGATGATCAATGGTACTGCTACCTTAACTACATCCATGGGTAATTTCAGTATTTGAGAGCCTTTTAAGCTAAACATCAGTACAATTGTGAATAATAATGCATACAGCGTAACAGGAGAGATCTGGGGGACAAATTTTCTGGTGTACCATTCTTTACCTTTAGATTGTATCAGAAAATAACGGCTGAGAAAACCTGCCAGGAAAGGAATTCCCAGATAGATCAGTACACTTTCTGTAATATCTTTCATAGAAACATTGACATTAAAACTGGCCAGCCCCAGTTGATTGGGAAGGACATTGATAAACAGCCAAACCATAAAACTATAAGTAAACACCTGAAAAATACTGTTCAAAGCAACCAGCAGGGCTGCATATTCCCGATTCCCTTTGGCCAGATCATTCCAGACAATGACCATAGCAATACATCTTGCCAGTCCGATAAGAATCAGACCTGCCATATAATCAGGCTCATTCCTTAAAAAGAGGATGGCTAGACCAAACATCAGAACGGGACCGATGATCCAGTTGAGAAATAAAGAAACACCGATGGCTTTTTTATCTTTAAATACCAATGGCAGAAGAGAGTAGTCAACCTTTGCCAATGGAGGATACATCATAAGGATGAGCCCAATTGCCAATGGAATATTAGTAGTCCCTATAGACTGCGAATTGATAATAGCCGGAATAGCCGGAAAAAAGTGTCCCAAAGCAATCCCTATACCCATGGCCAGGAAGACCCATAAGGTAAGATAGCGGTCAAGAAATTTTAATCTGGGCTGCATGATTATTTTTTGATTTTAGAAAAAACATAGAATATTTCTTCTGCAATTTGTAAACTTCTTTCTCTGTATACTGCTGTTTGCTCCGGAGTATTATCTGAAATTTTAGGATCTTCAAACGTAATCGGAATTCTCTTTTCTGCACCGGGAATAAACGGGCACCCACCGTCAGCCTGCGAACAGGTCATAATCGCAGCAAATCCGGAAACAGGATTAAAATGACTGTCGTATTTTTTGGAAAAGCCGATGACAGGCAGGCAATTATCATCATATTTTACTGCATACACGGGATTGTCTGTCTCTGTAAGGTTGAAAACTCTAAAACCTTGTTCTGCCATGGTTTCCGCAATCTTTGGAAATAAAGCTGTTGTTTCTGTTCCTCCGGAATAACAATGAACTCCGGGAATTGCAAAATAGGAGGCAGCTGCCTGTGCCCAGATCTGAGCCAGATGACTGCGGCGCGAATTGTGGGTACAGATAAAATTCAGATTGATTTCTTCTCCATCATTTACTTTTTGCTGGATGAAGCTGATCAAAGGTTCCAGGATTTCTTTTCTATCGGTATCTATATTTTCCCATTGCAGAGATTGAACCGTATTTAATAATTCTTGATACATGAGATGTTAATAAAATTAATTAGCAGCATCCTGATCCCGGAGTGCAGGCTGATGCTGATTTTGCAGATAATTCAGAAAGATTTTTCTTTTGTTTTTCAGAAGGAATTCCACAGGCTTCCTGGGCAAGACAGGCCGTTGCCTTATTTCTCAGGACGAAATTTTTGCCATTAAATTCCAGATCATATTTACCGATGGTCTCTCTCTGATATTCCACTTCAATTTCTGAATCTTCTATTCCCAGTTTTTCTTCAGAAAGTTGAATGATGTGCAGCAGTTTCCCGGGTTTCAGGCGGTGTTCATAATCATCAGCATTCCATAGCTGGAAGTTGACCGTTTTTTCATATCGGATTACGCCCCCGCAATCAATGAATTTTTTTGCAATCTGTCCCACTTCTGTTACGTGGAAATGTTCAGGAACAAAAGTGCAGTTTTCCAATTGAAATTCTACATTTTCCAGTGTCGGAAGAATTTCTTTGATTTCTGATAGTTTCATTAGATTGAAATTTATTTAGTGTTATATTGCAATATTACGATGTTTGTTTTCAAAAAAAATGCCTTAACAGCATTGTTTTATCGTGACATCCTGATTAAAAAACAGGTTAAACTCGTTTTGAAATTGTTTCCAGGTGCTTTCATTAATACAGTAGCATACAGACTTTCCTTCAATTGAACCTTTGATGATTCCAATATTCTTCAGTTCTTTTAAATGCTGAGAAATGGTAGCCTGAGCCAATCCGAGTTCTTCAACAAGATCATTGCAGATGCACGCTTTTTGATTGATGATATACTGTAAAATGGCTATTCTTGCCGGATGTCCCAAAACTTTAAGAAGTGAAGCCAGTTTATTTTGCTCTTCAGTATAGATTTCGGTTTTAGTAACTCCCATTGTTTTATTTTTATATTGCAATATTACGATGTTAAATTGAGATAAACATGAAAAAATTTAATTAATTTCAATGATTTTATTTTAAGTTACTGATTTTAAGTTGTTTAAATTTATTTAATAATTGGTAATGTTGAAAATAAAAAAGATGAAACAGGAATATGCTTCATCTTTTGATTTGTTTTATGGTAAACTGATCTTTTTGCCCTGTTCCGGGAAAACATAATGTACTTTTAAAGGATTGTTTTTTAATAGCTCCTTTTTGATAAGTTCAGGATTATCGCCTGTTGGTTTTCTATGTGTAACGACGATGGTAAGTCCCTCCAGGCTGTTTTGTCCGGTTTTCTCCTTCAGCTTACTCAGTTCTTCAATAAGCAGGTTGGGAGTAAGGTGTCCGAACAGCAGATGTTCAGGCTGGCTGTTGGGGAAAGAAACCTCAATTAATATGGTATTTAACTGCCTTTTTTTAACAAGTGGAGTTATAGTGTTCCAAAGTGTATCAAGACGGTCAGATTTTTCGATGCGGTCAGCACCTGTATCTCCCAGATAAAGCAGATAGTGATCGTCTCTTCTTACCAGTGCAGCACTGCTTTTATAGGGATTCACGTGGCTCAGTTCGTACCCTGTTATATAAAATGGAGTTTTAGGTGCAGGAATTTCAGTTCCCTCCTGAAGCTCATTATAATGGTATTTTCCAAGGATAGGTTTTTGACCCTGATCAGCAAAATTGATCCAGGTATCCGTGATAAAGTAATGATTTTGCAAAATCTGAATCACCGGAGCTATTGCGAAAATATCCTTTTTAGAATCTGCCGGGGAATTGATGATCAGCCCGGATAAATGGTCCAAATGGCCATGGGATACAAAGTAGCCTTTTATCTGCTCCTTCAGGACTGTTTCTGCAGAACCGTCAAGGCTTTTCAATTGAATGGCTTTTCGTATTCCGGCATTTACAGTACCCGCATCAAGGCAAAGAAATGCGTTGTCTTTCGGAGCGCCTACCAGATAAGCTGATAAATTGTCTTCCTGCTCTCCACCATAAATTCCCAAAGGAATAACATCAAAATTTTGTGCATGGCCAACAATATTCAGAAGAAGGGCCAATAAAGAAACTGCTGTTTTTTTCATAATACTTAAACTGGAAACCCTCCTTTATGAGGAAGGGCAGAGCAAATTTACGCTATTTTTCGACGACTGTCTTTCAGTTGTATTAACAAATAGTGCTTTATAAGGTTAAGTATCTAAAAATCTGATGAGACGGTATTCCCTATATCAATAGATACAGCCCGCTGAACAATCAGCAGGCTGCTCTGTTGGGAATATTGTTTTATTGGGGTTGCTGCTGCGTTACACAGTGTACCATTCCGCCATTGGCAAATAAGTTACGGCAGTCTATTCCAACGACCTGTTTACCGGGATATAGCTGTTGGATAATATTGTTGGCAACGGCATCATTCGGATCATTATAATTAGGCACCAATACACGGTTATTCGCGATATAATAATTGATGTAAGAAGCACGGCCCACATTTTTTCCGTAAGTGGTTATCACGTCATTTCTGGTTAACGGAACTTTTACAAACTGATAAGGAGAACCATTTTTTGCAGTGGCATCATACAATTTATCAATGTCACCGTCAGGAACCTGCCAGTAGTTAAGGTCATCAGGATTCATTGTGATGATAGTAGATGAATTTGCAAATCGGGCAAAACCGTCTATATGCATGTCGGTGATATCAAGCCCTGCTTTTCCATTCAGCCAGATAAATTTAGTCACTCCCAGATTCTTAGTAAAAATGGCTTCTGCCTGCTGCTGGGTCATCCCCGGATTTCTGTTGTTATTAAGAATAGAACTTTTACAGGCCATCAAGACTCCGTTTCCGTCAATTTCTACACTCCCGCCTTCATTGATCATCACCGAATTGAGATTGATTTTAGGAATATTGGTGTCTGTTGCTATTTTTGAAGGAATTACATTACACTTGCTGTAATCGGCTTTGTTACCCCAGCCATTAAATCCCCAGTCCTGAATAAATAGCTGCCCATTTTGATCCTTTACATAAATAGGACCGTTATCTCTTACCCAGAAATCATCTGTCTGGTAAAGTTTAAAATTGATATTGGTGAGCGGAACTCCGGCACTGTTTAATAATCCTGTAATACGGTTTTTTTCTATACCATCATAAGCGATGATATGAACTTTTTCACTCTGTACCAGTTCTTTGGTCATTGCTACCCAGGTGGCATCCAATCGGTTTCGGTAAGTGGTTCCATACTGATACTGATGAGGCCACTGGAGCCATGTTCCTTCGTGTGGAGCAGATTCTTCGGGCATTTTGTACACAACAGTTCCGTTTTTTGCTGCGTCCGGAGTTTCTACCGGATCTGCCTGAGAGCAGGAAAGTAAGAGAGCTGGTAATAACAGGAACATGATTTTCTTTTTTTGCATAATTGATCTATTTTTAACAAGGCAAAATTAGATCGATAAAAATGTCAAAACTTGTCCCAAATTGACAACTTACTTCAAAGGCAGTAAAATATAGGTCAATTGTTCTTCCAGATGATCTTCCTGTTCGGCATGCCTTTCATATTTTTCTATAATGGGAGAGTGTGAAAACTCAAGACCAGAATTAAAAATCCAGCGGGAATAGATTTTGGTGTACGTTTCGTCTATTGTTTCATAGCTGCCGGTGTGAGCAAAGCGGGCATATTTACCCCCGAATATCATCTTGGAAGGCAGTTTCTTATTTATAGACTGTACAGAGGAACATGAATCATACCGGCAGTTGATTTCCGTTTTAATCAATGGTTCGTCTGCTATAACTCCAAAATATTCTGTTTGGGAATCAGGAAAATCGTTTTGCATGAAGTTTTCCCATAATACTTCAATTTCGTCATTGTTATAATACGTTTTAATGCTCTGATAGTAAACCTGCAGCGGTTTGAGATATACAATTTCTGGTTCCAGCAGAACATCAGAGGTTACCGGAATAATCTCGTCCCCACAAAGGAGCTGCTCCTTACTTAATCTGGCTGCTTTTGGTGAAATCCCGAAATGTTGTTTAAAAGCCTTGGAAAAAGAAGCAATATTGGCAAATCCCACTTCAATAGCAATGGAGGTAAGGTTTTCCTGGGTATAAAGAATCCGCTTATAGGCATTTTCTACCTTCAGTCTTTGCTGAAAAGCACCTATTGTCTCTCCGCAGCTGTACTTAAAGATACGCTGGATATTCCGGTAAGAATAATGTGAAATATCTTCCAGTTCCTTTACAGAAACAGGCCGGTCATAATTCTTTTCCATGAAATTGATAACTCTGTAAATACAATTCAGGTTGTCTTCCATAAGCTTGAAGTTTTCAGAAAAATGAAATCTGAAATTCATTACAAATAAAAGAAATAAAAAAATATCTCAGTAAAATTGTATTTTAGCTTTTAGTAAAAATAGATCCGAAAACCATAATTTTTACCATTTTAAAAACAAAAAAAAACTGAAATAAACCATGGAAAAAGAATTATCACAATTAACCGACCAGGAATTACTGGTAAAGAAAAAGGAAGTTAAATCCAGCAATATTTTTAATGCTGTACTTCTTGGATTAATGGTAGGTATTTCGGTTTACAGCACAATAACTGACGGTTTCGGGTTTCTGACTGCTCTGCCGTTATTTTTTGTAGGATCTATCGTTAGCCGCTGGAATAAAAATAAAAAACTGTTGGAAGAAGAATTAAACTCCAGAAATGTAAAGTAAGATGGAGAACTTTAACAGACAAACAGAAGCCGGAGCAGTGGCTTATTTCCGCCACTGTATAAAAAACGGAGATGCTGAAGGAGCATTAAGTTGTTTTCATCCTGAAGCAGTGTATATTGATAGAGATGGGAGAGAACTGAGGGGGCTTGAACAGATAAGGCTGGCAATGAATGAGATCTGCAGCTTAAAACTCGATGTGCAGGGAGAAACTCCACATGTGATCATTGTGAATGATCTTGCGATGTGGCTTGACCAATGGGAAATGACGGGAACTGCTCCGGATGGACATCCTATACACATGACAGGTCATACTTCGTGTATCATGAAAAAAAATGAAGCCGGAGAATGGCTGTGGCTGGTAGATAATCCTTTCGGTTCTGCAATACTTAAAAATGATAATTTGGTATAAAGTCTACAGTAATCTTATTGAAAATCAGGTTGATGGGGTTTTTTGATTTCTGATTTCCGACCCTTGTCAGATTGGGACAAAGTCTTTTATAAACAAATAAAAACCTTCAGATCGGTTCTGAAGGTTTTTTTATTTAATCTATTGGATATTGAGGTTAATTACGCAAAAACTGCCCAATTCCGGGAGAATCAAAAGTAAAAGCATTTTGACTTTCCGACTTATCAATTTTATTGCTGATAGTTAATGCCCATAATACCAGTTCTTTGCAGAAATTCTGATCTTCCGCACTTAACTCAGATGTATTTTCTTCCACTACAGTTGTAAGAGGAGCTATCTTATCAAGTTTAGCATAAAACTCTTCATCCGTATCATTATAATGAAGTTCCAAATGATTTTTATTGAACCATCTGATCAGGTCGGTGTAAGGTGTTTTGATACCTTCTTTTTCCAGTTTGGAGATGCGTGGGAAGAGGCTTTCAAATTGGGTCATAACCGCTTTGTCAATCAGTATTTTGGCTACATAATCTGCACCTTCCTGTTCTCCTTCATATACCAGTTCAATTTTTCCTGTGATGGAAGGAATTATAGACATGAAATCCAGCAGGCGGACGGTAGTTTTCTCCGCTCCGGATTCAATCAAACGTAATTTGGCTGCTGCAATTAAATTTTCCATGGCACTGATGGTAAGACGGGCACTCACACCGCTTTTTGCATCTACATATTCACTGATACGGGCTGCAAAAGCAACTTCCTCCAAAAGATTTTTCGCCAGGTCAGGAATCTGTATCTGTGCTTTATCTTCAGCAGAAATCAATGCTTCCTGTTCCGTAATCTGTCGGGCAAGAGCAATTGTTTTTGGATAATGTGTGAAAATCTGGGACCCGATTCTGTCTTTCAATGGCGTTACAATACTTCCTCTGTTGGTATAGTCCTCCGGATTGGCTGTGAAAACAAACTGAATATCAAGCGGCATTCTCAGCTGGAATCCCCGGATCTGAATATCTCCTTCCTGCAAAATATTAAACAGGGAAACCTGGATGCGGGCCTGTAAATCCGGCAGTTCATTTAAAACAAAAATAGAACGGTTGGCACGCGGAATCATTCCATAATGTAAAACACGTTCGTCAGAATAAGGAAGTTTTAAAGTAGCTGCTTTGATGGGATCTATATCCCCAATTAAATCAGCAACATTCACATCGGGAGTCGCCAGTTTTTCATAGAAACGGTGAGAGCGGTGTACCCACGAAATAGGAGTTTCATCACCCAGCTCTGCAATGAGATCTTTGGCATATTTTGAAATTGGCTGGAATGGACTGTCATTAATTTCCGATCCTTTTACAACAGGCATGTATTCATCAAGAAGATTAACCATGCTTCTTGCAATTCTTGTTTTTGCCTGCCCGCGTAAACCCAGCAGATTGATGTGGTGGCCGGCAAGAATAGCTTTTTTTAATTGGGGAACCACAGTGTCTTCATATCCCCAAAGTCCTTCAAATACAGGTTCTTTAGCTTTAATCCTGGCAATTAAGTTGGCCTGGATTTCCTCATTAATTGTTTTATGGGTATAACCGGAGGCTTTTAATTCTTTGAATGTAATATCGTTTTTCATTGTCTTGTAATACTATTTATTTGATCGGATTTTTATGTTGAATGATTTAAAATCTGATCTTTATATTCTTCTTATTCTGTTTTTTTCGTAATCCTCGAAGATCATTTGTCCTAAACCTGATAGCCCTGTCAGAAATGCTTTTCCTTTGTTCTGAGCTGTAAATTCTTCTACGAACTGACGCAGGTAAGGGTCTTGGGCAATCATAAAAGTGGTGATAGGAATTTTCAGCTTTCTGGCCTGGGCTGCCCTGTTGAGACATTGGTTAACAATTTTTTCATCCAAACCAAAACTGTTCATATAAAATTCACCGCTAGGCAGCTGAATACAGCTTGGTTTTCCATCGGTGATCATGAAAATCTGCTTGTTGGTATTTCTTTTTCTGCGAAGAATATCCATGGCCAGCTCCAGGCCGGCTACTGTATTGGTATGATAAGGTCCTACTTTTAAATAGGGAAGATCTTTGATCTTGATCGGCCATGCTTCATTTCCAAAAACAATGATATCGATGGAATCTTTGGGATATTTCCGTTTAATCAGTTCTACAAGAGCCATGGCAACCTTTTTCGCAGGAGTAATACGGTCTTCACCGTATAAGATCATAGAGTGGCTGATGTCGATCATCAGAACGGTACTCATCTGGGCCTTATGTTTTGTTTCCTCTACGATAAGATCTTCTTCCGTAAGTCGCAGATCTGAAATTCCGTTATTGATCTGGGCATTTTTTAAGCTTTCAGTCATATTTACGGCTGCGAGATCATCTCCGTATTGGAAGGAACGGTTTTCACCATCGCGCTCGTCACCAATTCCTGTTTTGTTGGTACGGTGATTTCCTGCTCCGTTTTTCTTCAGCTTTCCAAAGATCTGATCTAAGGCATACTCACGAAGGGCAGCTTCCAGTTTTGGAGTTAATATATTTTTACCTTTTCCGCTTCCGGTATTGCCTTCTTCAGGATCCTCTTCTTTGATATAGCCCCGTTTTTTCAGATCTTCTTCAAAATCCTGAAGGGTATATTCCTCATCGAAAATGTCATATTCCTTATCAAGCATATCAAGCCATTCAAAGGCTTCCTCAAGATCTCCGGAAGTATGGGTGAGCAAATCTTTGAAAACATCAAAGATCCGGTCAAAATGCGATAATTCCTCAGGCACATGTTTGCTGAATATAAAGCCTTTTCCGGGATTAAAATTTTTATCTGTCATAAGATGATGAAGCTGTTTGCTGTTATTTGCTTGTGAATATTTCAGAGCATATAATGAATTGTCTGAAGTATTCTTTAATTCGTTTCAAACTGAAAAGTTAGGAAAATATCAGGGGAAGATTCCTCTTGAGAAATAGAAAAAACTAATGGTGGTGATATGAAATTAGAATATAATGTTCATCAGCAGGTGTAAGCTGTATATCAGAAGATTCTACGGTCTATTAGGATACAATAAAGCTCCGGAATAATCCGGAGCTTTATTCATACACATCATCTTATTATTATGTATTCAAGATTACCATCCCAAATAATATTCACGATCCAGCCAGTAAGGCCAGTCTAATTTAAAATGGGTCTGAAGCATTTTTTCAGCTTCACAGAAGGCACCTTCTACCCAGCCTTGTTGATCAGAATAGGCTTCTCCGATAATATGAATATGTTCATCTATTAAAGGTTTTCTCATATAAGGCATCACATCTTTCACTGAGAAACCAGCTTTCCATGCGTGATATCCTGCACCGTAAGGATCATCGGTCCAGTCTCTGAAGTATGTTACATAAGGCTGTGGAATATCTATACCATGTAATTCTTTCAGCTGGTTCATCAATTCATTCACCATGAATTCTGTTGCCTGAACATCATCAAACTTATGCAATTCTTCCAGTGATGCAGATCTTGCTGCTCTTACTTTAAACAAAACCTTGTCATCAGAAAGTGCTTTCCAGAATGTTTCGGTTTCCATATCTCCGTAGCTTCCTAATAACATTGAGTTTTTGGTCTCAGTATCAGTACCGAAATAATAACATTGTCTCATAGGTAAGTCTGTAATGGAATGCCCGGAATCAATCCCCAGATCTCTCCACCACGGACCTTCAAAGCCCATCAGGATTTTAAACGCAGGCTCCATGATAATAGAACGGATATTTTTGTTCAGCTCCTGATGCCTGCTAGCGTCAAAAAAGAAGTTATTCTGGTCCAGAAGTTCGAGAGATTTTCTTGGCATACCCAATACTATTGAATTGGCATACACTTTCCAGGTTGTATTGCTCTGTATATTCAGGAACGTGAGTTCATATTGATGAGTTGCGGTTAAATGATGATCTTTGGTAAAAGTAATCAGTTTATTTTCAGACCAGATGCGTGCTCCTTCATATTCCATGTAAGCGTTGGCTATTGCATAAGCAATGCTATCATAGCCTTCCTCAATGGTTTTGTAGGTCGTATTGGCAGAAAAATCTCCTACCATATACGGAAATGCCTCGGCAGAATTCCAGTTGATGGTATTGGAATAATATCCTCCTGCATTGGCTAAGAATTCATAACCTTCCTGAGAAACCTGGTCCTTGATTAAATTCCAGAAACCGATATCATTTACCAGACGATTGTCATAAGGGGAACCGGGAAAATTGTAGATCAGCCTTGGTTTTATAGCATCCCAGTCTCTGCTGGTCAGTTTGAATGTATAATCATAGCCATTAGGATCTGCAATGATCAGTTCTTTATAATTTTCAGCTACCCATGCATCTGCCATTAAAACATTGTAAATGATTTTATTGAATAACTGATCAGAACTGAAACCTTCATCCCCTTCATTCAGATAGTAGCGGGTAATCAATTTGTTGTCATGGCTCTGTTCCTCTGTCCATGCATTCTGTTTGAAACGCTCTTTTCTGATGTACATCAGAAGTTTTTCAGGCTCTCCCATATGGAATGGAATAGGAGTCATCTTATCTTTCAGAACAGGAGTTCTTTTGCTTAAGTCCTGTTCTGTCAATGGATACCCCTCAATTAAAGTGGTTACAATTTCCTGAGAAGTCAAATAGCGCATTCCTCCGAGCTCACCCCAGAAATTCATTCCCGGCATAACGACGGATTCCAGTCTTCCGCCCAATCTGTCACTCATATCGAAGATCTGTACTTCATGAGCCTTATACTTATTATCGGTCACCAAACGGAAAGCAGTGTATAATCCGGAAGTTCCGGCGCCAATAATGGCTACTTCTACTTTCAGATCGGGCTGCATTCCCGGATACAGTGGTGTATCTTTATTTACGTTTTGTTGATTCATGGCTTTATAATTTTTTAAAGTGCTAAGAAATATTTATATCCTAATCGGAATGGAGTAATGTCAAAATCGGTATGTCCGTCTAATGCAAGATCAGACATTATCTTACCTAAGAAAGGGGTAAATTTTGCAGCCCATCCTGTGGCATAGACCACAATGTTTTTATGGTTGGGTACATAAGGAGGTGCAAAATCAATCAGCAATTCTTTATTGGGAATTGTGCTCAGTGCGATAAGGCATGTTGAGGTATATTCAGGTTCAATGCTCAGACCAGTCATATGGTTTTGTATCCATTGGGATGTATAGGCGAGTTCCTGAGGGTTCGGAATCAATGTTCTGTCGCTGGGTTCTTCCAAAGGATTGATGACAAAGTCCGGTGCTACACGGATGTATTCCGGATGATCCCATTCTACGGAAGGAAAACCGTAAAACTGGTTGCCGTTATCTCCTGTTGCATTCTGGAACACAAACCAGGTAGGATATTGTATCGTAGGATCGGTCTTTTTGAAATAAGCAGAAGACATGTTCCAGTATGAAGCTTCTATTTTAAAATCAAGTAAGTTGATTACACTGTTGATATAAGGTCTGGGGATAATGGCCAGTTTTTTAGCGATATAAATTCCATGGGGAGTGGTAAGCTCAAAAAGTTCACCGTTTTGTTTGATCTCAAGTACAGGAGAATCTTCTCTGAGTTCTACAGTTTCTTCCTTCTGACAAAGGCTTAAAAGTGTTTCAATAGTTGCTTTAAAATTAATGCTGGCTCCATCAGGCTGAAACAGTCCTACATAATTATCCGGCAGGTTTTTGAAATGATACTGCTCTTCAATTTCCTTTGAAGTTAAGTTGGTATAGGGAACCCCTAAAGCTTCTAAAGCCTTCTCCGCTTCTGCAATATTTCCTTCGGTAGAATGTACTTCGGGATCTCCAAACCAGAGTGTGCCTACTTTATCAAGCAATTGGGTATCAGTCTTTTTTTGAAGTTCATCCCAGTAAGGCTGTGAATCCAAAGCCATTTGTACCATATATTCATCAGGATAAGGGATTCTGAACTGGCGTGACACTCCCGCAGAGCTGCCCAGCTGATTGACAAATGTATATTGTTCCAATACCAAAGTCTTAGCCTGGCGCTGACCGAGATGATAAGCTGTTGCCAGACCTATTGCTCCTCCGCCAATGACGATTACGTCGTAGTTTTCTGTAATCATAGATTATTTGTTTTTATTTTTTATAATCGTATTGAAGAGCTGCAGAAAAATAAGGACAGCGATAAGTGGAAATGTACCCCATTGCCGATCTTTAATAATTTCTGCGTCCTGTTCATACAATAGATTAAGTATAGAGACGAATCTGCCGGTACATATTAATATCATGGTTTCTCATAGGATATTGTCACGATTAATAAGCATTTCAAAGTAACAAAGAAGGGGAGGTATGTTTTTAGAGTGTAAATAACTAATTATTGCATTGGGTAGAAATACCTAATGGTGTGGAAAGCCCGTCCGGAAGGAAGCTTCAGTCCTAAAAAAGAGGTGAGGAAATAGGAGCGTTTTTGTTATTTCTACAGATCATTTTACCAATTATTGTTTACTATTTCTAACAAAATAGATAGAGAAATAATATTTTACCGTGCTCCTGTTTTTTACCATTGATCTAAAAAAATGAGTTTACGTGAATAAAACTTAATGTTTATAAGATGTTTTCATATTAAATAAAATTCATTTTTGTGAGTTTAATCAAATATTCATTATTATAAGAAGACAAAAATTACTTTAACTTTGTGAATTGGATGATAGATCATTATTACAGAATTACTGAAAATAATGGTATATTGTTGAAAATTAATACCAAATGGACTTATGTAGTCAGGAAATTAATTTAACTGATAAACAAATATGAAATATAAATTCTTAAATTTTAAATTGAGAAAAGTTGTTCATTACTCATTGATCCTTTGTATTTTACTGATACAGGTCATTATCGCCATATTTTTTTACAATGAATTTGTCAATGGGAAGAAGCTGAAGTTTATCAAAGATCAGCTTGAGGAAACCCGTGCATTAGGCGGATTGACAGATAATTCCAGAAAAGATTTTATGGATGCTCAGGATCATCTTCAAAAATATATGGCCACTCAGGATAATAATGACCTGCAGCTCTATTTTCAATCATTAAGAAAGCTGAAAACCAATTTTGATAAAATTGGTGAATACGAAAATACAAGCCCAAGGCTGAAAAAGAATCTGGCTGCTCACCGCCAGGATACCCTGAAGACTGCAAAGCTGAAAACATTGATAGATTCAGTATACCAGACTTCTTTGAATCCGCCTGCAAAGATCGAAGATAAGCAATATGAACCTGCCAAGTATAAAAACGACTTTGACGATTTGAAGATCCAGACCCGTACCTATGCTGACACAGTTAAAAAGAAAGGGTTTTTCGGTCGTTTGAAAGATGCTGTTACAGGGAAAGTGGATGTTCAGAAGGAAAGTACGGTGATCACAATGACCAACAACAAAACCATAGATCTTTCTCAGGTAAAATCCAAAATGGATAACACGATAAAGTCTATGGACAAGCATTATGCGGCTGAAGTAAAGAAGGTACAGCTGCTTGCCGCCCAAAGTCAGAAGAATAATCTTCAGTTTTACAGTAACTTCAGTAAGTTGTTGGTTTATAGTAACGGACTTATAGAGGTTTACGAAAATGCCATCAAGGATTTTAAAACCGAATTGGAAAAGGAGTACAACGAGCAGAATTCCAATAATAATACAATCAGGACGTATCTGGTATTGGGATTGATGATTCTGATGTTTATTGTATCCATCCTGATCATGTACTTTACCAGAGTAGCATTTATATATGAGCGAAAACTTAATGCTGCAAATGAAGAGATTAAAAAGAACCTTAATTTTAAAAATAGAATTCTGGGAATGCTGAGCCATGATCTGAGATCCCCGCTAAAAATTATCAATATTTTTATAGATAAGATCCACAGAACCACAGAGGATGAAACAATAAAGGATTATCTTAAATCTATCAAATTTACCAACAGTACTCTTCTTCTGCAATCTAATCAGATCCTGGAATACACTAAAAATGAGAACGCTGAAAAAGAACTGATACAATCGGTCTTCAACCTTAAAGACGAGATCAGTTCTATTGTGAAGGTGATTACTCCTTACCTGGAAACCAGAAACAACAGGTTTGTGGTAACAGACAGAATTCCGGAAGAGGTAGAGGTATTTTCGGATAATATAAGAATCAACCAGATTTTTATGAATATTCTGGGGAATGCCAACAAATTTACAGAAAACGGGCAGATTGATCTTGTTATGGTCACAGAACCTGTAGGAGAAAATCAAATTTCCCTGATTACAACCGTGGGAGATACCGGAGTGGGAATATCAGAATCTGATCTTGGTAAAATTTTTGATCCTTATTATCAGGGAATGGTATCTGATGAAGTAGATAACCTGGGAGCAGGGCTAGGTCTTAATCTGGTAAAAGAAATTGTAGAGCTTTTCAATGGTGATATATCGGTTGAAAGTAAATTGCATAAAGGAACAAAAGTGACATTCAGGATCAATTTAAATACTAATACTAATGGAAACACCAATTCAAAATAAAGAAATTATATTCCTTCTGGCAGACGATCACAGCATTGTGCGTCAGGGAATGGAAATTGTTATCAGTGATATTGTTCCCCACGCTAGAGTGTATCAGACTTCATCCTTACACCAGGTGTTGGAGCTGATAGAATCAAAAGGGGTTGAGGTGGCCATCATTGATGCCCATTTTCCGGACGGAAACAGTCTGCATATTCTGCCTCAGATGAAAACTGCCAATCCTGATCTTAAAATTTTGATTTTTACAGGACTTGAAGAGGAACTGCACGGCCTTAAGTTTATCAAAGCAGGTGCTAATGGCTATCTGAGCAAGCTGAGTGAAGAGGAAGAGGTAAAACAAGCGATTACAACTTTTATAGAAAAAGGAGAATATTTCTCTGATCTGTTGAGGAATCTGATGGTACAGTTTGTTTACAATCCGGATCTGATAAGCCCTATCAATAGTTTGACCAAACGGGAACTGCAGATTGCAGAACTTTATGCAGAAGGATATGGAAACCTGGAAATTTCGAACACTCTGAATATCAAACAGAATACAGTAAGTACAATCAAAAAAAATATCTTTGAAAAACTAAAGATAGAGAACATCGTTGAGCTGGTAGACCTCATTAAAACCCATCATAAACTATAACGATCTGTAGGATATTCTTCACCTCTTAATCTCAGAAAATCTGATTTTATCGATAAATATCTATAAATACATCGAGATGTATCGATGGGGTTTATAGAGGATTTTATAGTGTAATGTTGTTCCTTTGTACTGTGAAATTTAAGTAATGAAAAAAGTAAATGAGAAATACTTATTCAGGTTGTAAATTTCATGCACAAAAACAACAAATGATTATAACTATTCAATTAATAAACAATAGTTATAAAAACACAAATGATGAAATTAGTAAAAACACTGATGAAATTAAAAGAAGTGTATGAATAACCTTCAACAGGCTTCTTAAAAAGCCAAATGGAAAAAAACACAAATACACATAAAGAGGTTCGGTTGATAGGTTACAATTACAAAAAAGAAAGAAGGCGCACAGCCTTCTTTTTTGTTTTTTATCATTTGATAAACAGATGCTGTCATGTATGGCTTAGTTTTGTATCAAAAAAAAGATGTCAGGAGAAAAAGATTTGGCTGTATTGCTTCAGAACATGGAACCGGTATTAAATCCCGGAGAATATGTATTTTGTACTGTTGAAAACCTCAGTAAAGTACCGGAGATAGAAAAGATTCTGTTTTTCTTTCGGGAAACTGAAGCTGTTACCATAGTTTTAGACAAAGTAATAGCAGATGAATGGAGGATGGTTTACAGCTATGTTGCTTCATGGGTTACTTTGAATATTCATTCTTCCCTGGAAGCTGTAGGGCTTACTGCAGCCTTTGCCAATGCCCTGAAACAGGAAAATATCAGCTGTAATGTAGTTGCTGCTTATTTTCACGACCATATTTTCATAGCCAAAGAAGATGCTGAAAAAGCAATGGAAACACTTCATGCATTAAAAATGAAGTAAAAAGTTCCATAAGATGATCTTACACTTTTTTGCTTTATATTTTCACCTTCAAAAATGTCTAACTGAATTGCTAAAATGTCCTGTTGATAAAGCTTTTGAGTGTTCTGCCTGTTTTTGTGTTTTATGTTTGCACCATAATCATACAAAAATAAACAACAATGAAAACAATCAGAAAAATTTCAGCCGTTAGCCTATTATGCTTAACTCTTTTTACAGTAGTGACAGTTTCCTGCACTGAAGAAAATGAACCTCCCACGGTACAGGAGATACAAAACAGAGACCATCAGACAGCCAAAACCCAATTCATAAACGTTAAAGGTAATGCTATTGCATACCGTGTTTTGGGAAAAGAAGAGGGCATTCCGCTGGTACTTCTGCCAGGATTGGGTGGGTCAATGGATGACTG
>JASLCD010000313.1 GCA_030146295.1 Chryseobacterium sp. | reverse complement strand
TTTCTTTTCAACATATCTAAAACAGATTCTTATTTTTTAATAATAATTGTGATTTAAAATACATTTTTTTAAAGGGGAACTTTTGCAAAAGTAGAATATTTTTTCATTCTTCCTAGAATATTTTATTGATTTTCAGTCAAAACTTATCTCCAACTATTTTGAACTAATACTTAAAAATTTAAATTTGCAGACTTGATTTACATGCAATGCATCGTTTTTTTATATTTTTATATTATCTGATTTCCAGAAATAAAATCCTATCTGTCCTTACAGCATTAGGAATTGCTGTTTTATGCCTCTTTTTTGCATCCAGGATCAATTTTGAGGAAGACATCAATCAGATTATTCCTAAAAATGAAAAATCTGATCTTACAGCAAAGGTTCTTAAGCAGCTTAATTTTTCGGATAAGATCATTGTAATAATAGAGAATAAATCCGGTGAAGACAGTTTCCAGCTTTCTGAAACTGCAGATACTTTTTTGCAGAAGATAGAACCATTACAAAAGTATATAGGTTCTGTTCAGGGTAAAGTGAATGACAATGAGATTTCGGAAACATTTGATTTCGTTAGTCAAAACTTACCATTATTCCTCAATGAAAATGATTACAAGGTAATAGACCGCAAACTTCAGAAAGACAGTATTGCCCAACAGGTAGAGAGCAATTATATCTCGCTGGTTTCTCCAACAAGTCTTGTTACCAAAGAGTTTATTAAAAAAGATCCTTTAGGCCTTACTTTTCTAGGAATCAAAAAATTAAACGCTTTAAATATCAGCAAAGATTTCAAGCTTGAAGACAGCTATATTGTCACCAAAGACGGAAAAAACCTGTTACTTTTCATTGATCCGAAGAACAAAAGTAATGATACGAAAGGCAATGAAGTTTTTGTAGACCAGCTCAACTCAATAAAAGAGGGGATCAACAAAAAGTTCAAGGGAAAAACAGAAATCAGCTATTTTGGTTCTCCGGTGATTGCTGTGGCCAATGCCAAGCAGATCAAAAAAGATATTCAGAATACGGTGGTCATTTCTATGACGGTTCTTTTGATCCTTCTGATCTATTATTTCAGAAACTTCTTTACTCCCATCATTGTCTTTTTACCCACAGTATTCTCCGTCCTTCTGGCCTTATTGATCCTTTATTTTATTAAAGATAAAATTTCAGCAATTTCATTAAGCGTGGGGGCCATTCTGATCGGGATAACGATAGATTACGCTCTGCATATTCTCACCCATTACAAGCACAACAATAATATTGAAGAGCTTTATAAAGAAATTACCCAGCCTATTGTACTAAGCAGCGCTACAACGGCTGTTTCATTCTTATGTCTGGTTTTTGTACGTTCCGAAGCATTGAAAGACCTGGGACTTTTTGCCGCTATTACCGTCATTCTCTCTTCCATTTCAGCATTGATTATCGTTCCTCAGCTGTATAAACCAAAAGAAAAGGGAGAACATCTCAATACGAATTTCATTGACAAGATAGGGTCTTATCCTTATGAGAAGAACAAACCTTTGATTATAGGATGCTCTATCATCATTCTAGCGTGTCTGTTCGGATTCAGACATGTAGGTTTTAATGAAGATATCGGCGATCTGAACTACATTCCAAAAGATCTGAAAATCAGTGAAGCAAAACTACAGAAGCTTTCAGATATTACCTCAAAATCGATTTACACAATCTCCTATGGAAATTCTGAAGAGGAGGCATTAACCCGGAATTCTGAGCTAAGCAGCTTCCTTGAGAAAGAGAAAAAGGAAGGTAAGATATTAAGTTACAACTCTATCGGAAGTATTGTTCTTTCAGAAAAAGACCAGCAAAAAAAGATTGAAACATGGAACCGTTTCTGGAGTGACTCTAAGAAAAACCAGACGATTTCTGAACTGATCCGTAATGGAAACAAATTTGGTTTCAACGGCTCAGCTTTTGATAATTTCAATGAAGCTCTGCATAAAAATTACACCGCTCTAAGCCTGAAAGATTATGAAAAGGTAAAAGCTCTTCAGATCTCCGAATTCATGAGCAATGAAAATGGTTTTTACACGGTTTCCAATGTAGTAAAAGTGGACGAAAACAAAAGAGATACCTTTATCAAGGATATTGAAAAGAAACATGATGCTCTTGCGATTGACCGCCAGCAGATCAACGAAAATTTCCTAGGCTTGCTGAAGAGAGACTTCAATACCCTGATCAATTATTCTCTTTTAGCAATTGTTCTTACCATTATTGTGTTCTTCAGAAATCTTGAATTAACAATTCTTACCATGTTTCCGATTGTTTTAACGGGAATTGTAACAGCGGGAATCCTCTATTTCTTAGGATTAGAACTCAATATTTTCAGTACTGTAGTCTGTACACTGGTTTTTGGAGTCGGTGATGATTTCAGTATCTTCCTTACACAGGCGATGCAGAAAGAGCACACAACGGGTAAAAATGAATTACCTACCTACAGAACATCCATTATTCTTGCAGTTTTCACTACCATCCTTTCAATTGGCTCTCTGATCTTTGCCAAGCATCCGGCACTGCATTCTTTAGCATTGGTAGCCCTGATCGGAATGTTCTCTGTGATTATCATAACGTCTACCCTATATCCTTTCTGGTTCAGATTATTTATTACCAACAGGGCGAGAAAAGGCCTTTCTCCGATTACTTTGAGGCTATTTTTAAGGGCTTTATTTTCGTTTTTATACTACGGATTGGGTGGGTTGATATTTTCTGCTTTCGGAAGTTTATTTATCAAAAACTCCAAAGGCAAAACATTAGACATTATCAAACTTATCATGGCTAAGTTTTTAACGTCAGTACTTTATACAACTCCTTTCGTAAAGAAAAGGGTCATTAAAAATCCGGCTGAAGATTTCAGTAAACCAGCCGTTATTATTGCCAACCATACGTCGTTTTTAGATACCCTGGCCATTGCCATGGCAACCCACAAAATTATCTATCTGGTAAATGACTGGGTATATGACTCCCCTATTTTCGGAAAACTGGTAAAAGCACTGGGCTTCTATCCGGTTTCACAAGGCATTGAGAATGGAATGGATAAGCTGAAAGAAAAAATTGCACAGGGATATTCTCTTATTGTTTTTCCTGAAGCAGAACGTTCGTATACCAATGACGTCAAAAGATTCCATAAAGGGGCATTCTATCTTGCTGAGCAATTCGGACTGGATATTCTTCCGCTTTACATTCATGGAAACTCTGAAGTATTACCGAAAGGAGACTTTACTATCTATGATGGAAGTATTACCGTAAAAGTAGGCAACAGAATCAGCAAAGACGATATGAGCTTCGGCAGGACCTATTCTGAAAGGACAAAGAAAATCAATGCACATTTCAGGAAAGAATTTGCAAAACTGAGAGAAGAGATCGAGGATGAGAATTATTTTAAAAAGAAACTCTTCTTAAGCTATCTGTATAAGGATAATGAAGTGGTAAAAGAAGTAAAAGAAGACTTCAACACCAAAAAATCAGTATATTTCGAACTGAATAAACATATTTCCAACGAAGCCAGCATCCTTCATATGGCTGATGACTTCGGACAAAAAGATGTTTTATTGACTCTGTATCAGGCCAGCCGGAGAATTTTTTCTCTGATTAAAAATGATGAAAAAAGGGCAGTTGCTTCACACAGCTATCTGGTAAAAAGAAGAAAGATACAGTATATAAAAGATCTTTCGGAGGTGGGTAAAAAGATTGATGTTCTTTTGATCTCACATGATGACTTTACCCTCAGTGATATTCAGGTTCTTCCTGAAACCATCATTTTTGTCAATACAAAGAATGCTTTGTTTGAAAATGATAATTATATACTGGAATTTAGTTCTGAGTCAATAAAAGTATTTAAAACTAAATAATAAATATGAAAAACATATTTTTGTAAACGCTAAAGAAAACTAATGAAGAAAAATATACTTGTCATATATTATTCACAAACCGGACAACT
>JASLCD010000289.1 GCA_030146295.1 Chryseobacterium sp. | reverse complement strand
ATATGTTTTTCTGCCATATTAATTTTATCTTTAGTGAAATGGTAATTTAGTTTTCATCAATTCCTGAAACCGATACTGAAATCTTTTTCTCTTCCTGCAGCATGATACTGCATTCCAGATAAAGAGATTCCGGAAGTGAAGTTTCTCCTTTCATATAGCTTATTATTCTGAAAGTTCCTTCTTCATTCATTATGGGGTCGTCTTCTATAATCAATGAAAAAGGTGATCTTCTTATAAAATCATCAATATCTCTTTCTTCATATAATTTTCCTGATCCTTCTACAGTGATCAGACCTGTTTCTCCTTTCAGCGGGTCTGTTTGCAGTGTTATCCTGTATTTGGGTTCCATTGCATTATCTACTACCGGAAAAGTGGCGATCATCTCTGTTGTATAGTCCGGTCCGAAACGTTGGTATATGCCAAAAAACAGAGCACGGATGAAGTAATCATTTTTAAGATAAAGATCGATTGCTTCAGGCTGGCTGATTACTTTTTCAATCTTTCCACAATAATCATCTACGGTTTCACCATCAAATTCTTTATACAATTCTTCTTTGACGGCCGGCCATCTTTTGATAAATACCTCAGCATTTTCTACTGCTTCAAATTTCCCCTGCTCATCTGTACTGATCTGTAGAGGGTATAAAATCTTGGAGGTCCTGTACGCCAGCAGATCTGCAATTTCATTAACTTCTTCTTCATTGAGATAAAGATTTGATGTTCTGTCTATCTCAAAAAAATGGTGTCCTTTCTCCGTTTTCAGCCAGCGAACTGATGTTTCATATTTTAATTCGCTTTTATTGTCTCCTTTTTCAATGGTAATAACAACACTGTACTTCCTCACCGGGGTTTCAGGCTGAAAAACAAGGCTGTTTCCTCTTCCGAATTTTACCAGATTGTTTTTATCTGCAACGGCCGTTCTCGGAACAAAAAGTTCTTTCTGCCCGTTAAGATTGATCAGGATCATATCCTTAACAGCACAGTGGTTATTATGGAAGAGTTTTAATGCATCTTTATCCAGCCCGTACAGAGAGGCTATAGTTTTTAAAGTTTCATCTTTCTGAACGGTATGTATGTTATATTTCTGCATAAAAATGTTCCTGCTTCAATTTCTTTCTTTGTAAAATCTTATTAAAAATTTAATGGATAACCCTTGTTCTGTTCGGTCTCGGATCCATCCCGATACCTTCTCTTCTTGCCGACCAGTGAAGGTATTTATGACGAAGGGTCCTTAAATCATCCTGTTCCTTTACTTCTTTCTGGTAAGCTGTATAACGGTCTTGCGGGATTTCGTTTCCTCCATAAGCATCACGCAGCGCTTTAAAATGTTTGAAGGAATAAGGTTTACCATCTCCCATTACATAAGATCTCAGACGGTCTTTTATTCCTATTAAAAACTGATCATCCAAAATAGAATATTTATCATCTGTCAGTTTTTTAATGGTTATAGGAAGATTTTTATCTATAGCATACTCAGCCATAAAATGCAAAGGAATGTAGCTGAATGTTTTCAGCAGATAGCGTGTTCCTCTTAGTGACAGATAGAATCCGGGGGTAATGGTAAGCTCATCTTTGTCATACCATCCTTCTGTTTCAAGTTCTGTCTTTAATGCTTTTAATTTGGTACTGGTTGTCCATGAAGTTTCAACTTCTTCCCATGTTTCCTGTCCGTTTTCATATGCTCCACCTACGTCACAGTGCACCCCGGGGAATGTTTTTTCAGTTCCGATATGTACTCTTGTCAGGTCAAAGTTTTCCCTGTGTTCATCTTCTGCTGTAAAGTGAACGATCGTCTGGGCTTTTCCAATTTCATTCAGGCTTAATTCTTCCACGTCGTTGCTGAAATTGGGTACTGGTGACAGGTATTTTGAATAGGAAGAAACGGTATCGTAAATTCCCAGAAATCTTACTTTCAAAACATCAACCTTTAATCCTGCTTCTTCTAGCTTAAGGCCAAGGTGTCCCCATTTTGGAAGTTCTTCTGAAGCTACACTTTTTCCGTCATCATCTGAATAGGTTGTTACGGAGACCGCTTCGTTTGCAACTGTTCGTGAGGTGGCTCTATATTTTGCTTTTCCTATTTCGTATACAAAATTACGGGCGGCTGCAGCTCCACGGCTGAAACCGAATACATCAAAAGTAAGAACGGCAATTTTATCGGCTTTTTTTTCTGCTTTAATGGTTTTCACCTTTTTCACAATTTCTTCACAGCCTTTTCTTACTTTCGACCTGATCCCGGTTTCTCCTGTTCCGAAAGCATATCCCAATGTAGCATCTCCTTTTTTATCCTCTGTACCGATACCTTCTATATAAATGCCGAAGTTTTTATCATAGTTATCCCACATACGGGCTACGTTACTCCAGTCATTGTTGTAACTGGTATTATCTGAAGATTTACCGCCATGTTTTTTATGGGCTTCCGTACCTTTTTTTCTTTCGTCCGTATTGGTCTTATTATTCAGGGTTCCGTCAAAAAAAATCCCAATGGTAATATCCAGTACTTCCTCTTTGGATACAGATGGTGTATAACTTCCAAATTGATTGTTGTGCATAGTTCTTGTTTTTAAATTGACTGAATGAACGCTATGATTCTATCTTTCGGGATACCCTTATTTTTGCTTTGGTAACAGTCAGTTTTTCTTTTTCAGATTCTAAGGACACCAGAACTTTAGTATTGTCTTCATTCACTTTAATCGTCAGATCAATGTTTTTGCCCTTACCTAATTTCTGAAACAAATCAAATATTTCTTTATCATCAAAAGAATCTATCCATACCGCATACCTGTTGTTGTTTTTATCTTTCCAGTAAAAACCGCAGAATCCGGGAACGGCTCTGCTTTTATAGGTATTATCTTTTAAACTCTGATCAAAAAGATTTTCCTGTTCTCCGTTATAATTGGTAAAACCGAAATCTATCCATGTTGCTCCTTCAGGAAGAACGACTACAGGTTTCCAATTGTATTTTTCCCTGTATACATTATAAATATCGGCTGCAGGATATCCTTCCTTCTCAATCTTTTCACGAACTTCCGGCTTGAATGTCTTATAAGACGGATCTTTCAGCATTCTGTCTGCAAATCCTTCTTTCAGCATATACTGCGCATTATCGTATGCCTTTTCTTTGGTAATAACAGTATCATGGGCCTGGAAAGCACCTATTTCCTTCTGGTTTCCCGCTCCTTTCATCCAAAGAACCACTCTCCCCTGTGGAGCCAGTCCCACTACAAACGAGTTGTAGGTAGATTTCTTTTTTGTGTCCTGATCTACAAATCCTTCTTCAAAAAGGCTTTTTATCTTTTCTTTATCCAGGTTCCATTTTCCGGTATAGAATTTTTTCTCTACCAAAGAATACCAAGTGAATTCTAACTGATGGGGAGCATCC
This sequence comes from Chryseobacterium sp., assembly GCA_030146295.1. Classification (GTDB taxonomy): domain Bacteria; phylum Bacteroidota; class Bacteroidia; order Flavobacteriales; family Weeksellaceae; genus Chryseobacterium. The sequence continues at coordinate 1,632 of JASLCD010000289.1, read as the reverse complement.
ATCCTTTCGGTGGTGACGTTCATGGTTCCTCCCTCTTTTCCCCAGCCGGTATTCTGTGTTCCCCAAATTGCATCAAAACCGTAAGTGAAATCATCGGCAACGATAGCTCCTTCATACACTTCCATCGGGTATTCCTGCGGGGCAGAAACGGTTCCCAGCCAACTGTATTTTTCTTCCATTTTTTTATTCTGACAATTTGTTAATGAGAAACAGCATATGATAAAAAGAATCAGTATGTTATATTTATTTATGACCATGGGACATAATCTTCTTGTTACTCGCTAAAACCAGATTATCTCTGTGTGCTTCCACATTGATTTTCTTTGCTATTTTTTCAACCTTTTTTCCTACGCTCAGATGATATGAATCTTTAACTGTAATACGCAGATTGGTTGCCGTCTTTATAATGGCCATATCAGAAAAGTTTTGATTTTTCAGCACTGTTGAATTCTACGATCTTTCCACTTTGCATGGTCATATTTTCCAGTTCGCTGAACATGGAGATTTCACCTGCTATTTCGTTGGATGTTTCAGATTGTCTCTTGAATTCTTTTTCAATCATTTCTGTTCGGGTATCGGAAGTTTCTGTGATATCTCCCGAAGCCGTAAGTTTCATATCTTTTCCTGCAATAGAAATAATATTATCATTCGCTGTACTGGTAATACTTGCTCCTGCTCCTATTGAAATTTCTTTTCCTGCAGTGATATTGATATTGTCACCTGCATTGAGAGTAAAGTTTTTAGGTGCTTTCATGCTGATATTCCCCTGCCCGTCCATAAAGTAAGTATTTCCACTTGGATCAAGGATGGTTACACTTCCTTCTTCATCATTCATTAAAATTCTGATGCCGCTTCTGGTTTGTATAGACTTTAAGTGGTTGTTTACTCCTCCTCCCAAAGCGATTCCCCCATGGAACATTCCTCCCATTACGAAAGGTCTGTCCGGATGGCTGTGAACAAAATTCACCATCACCTGATCTCCTACTTCCGGAATGGCTACATAACCACGGTTTTGGGTAATCTGATCTGTTCCTCCCGCATCAGGGCTCATCATACGGATAAAGTGAGTGGTATCATTGGTCTGCCAGTCGAATCTCACCTGGATTCTTCCCTGTCCTTCAGGATCTGTATTGGAAATCACTGTGGCAGTCTGTGGTTCAGCTTTTGGAACGGTATATTCTGGTTTTGGAAGAAATCCCGTGTCTGCTGCTATTCCTATGAAGCTTCCATGATAATGACCTATCGTATCAATTTCATGCTCTGCTTCCGTAATCATGATTCTGGTAAAATAGGAAGTTTCGTTGGAATCCTGCTTACGCATCTGCACATCTGCTACACAACCGGGGTGAAGGAAAGGAACTGTTGTATTTCCTGAAATGGAAAAAACATTGACAGCTTCACTACCGGATGCGCTTTTCTGAGAGTATTCTACATCGAGATGGGTGGCAGCTTTGATGGGAGCCATCTGTAAAGCCGGCGTTTTATAAATAGACTCGTTATGGTTGTAGGCTGTTTTTGCAAGATCACCCACATGTTTGATCGGTGTTGAACCGGAGGTAAGTCTTTCATTTTTATTACTATTATAACCGTAGAATTGCGGCTTGGTGTGTACAGCTTTCAATTCCACTTTGA
>JASLCD010000281.1 GCA_030146295.1 Chryseobacterium sp. | reverse complement strand
CGATTGGGACAGACAACTTGACACTCCTGCAGGAGCAAGAGTAGACGGTGCCGGAGTTGCTCTTGATACTGACCTTGATGGTGTAATCGATCTTTACGATAAGTGTGTAACCGTTCCAGGACCTGTTGAAAACAATGGATGTCCTGTAGTAACAACAGGACCTGTAGTAGAAACAGAAACTAAATTGGAAGGAATTGAGTTTGATTTAAATTCTGACAGAATTTTACCTTCAAACACTCCAATATTAAATAATGCTGTAAACTATATTAATTCTTCCAATGGTTCTTATAGTGTAGTGGGAGCTACTGATACAAGAGGTACTGACGCTTATAACCAAAAACTATCTGAAAGAAGAGCAAACAACGTTAAGAACTATCTGATCAAAAACGGTGTTCAGACAGGTAAGCTACAGGCAATAGGAAAAGGTGAAAAAGACCTTAAATACCCTGAGTGCGAACCAGCAACGAAGTGCCCTGAATGGAAAAACAGAGCCAACAGAAGAGTATACTTCGAAGCTAAATAATAAACTTATTTATATATTATATGAAAGTCACGCCTGGCGTGACTTTTTTTGTCATGATACTTTCCTTATTTTTACAACATGATTTCTCCGCAGGATTTTCAAAAGCTCAAATACGATACTCTTAAGTATTTCTGGGGTTATACCGATTTCAGGGATGCTCAGGAAGAAATTATCAATGCTGTCATTAATGAAAAAGACACTCTGGTTCTGTTACCCACAGGAGCAGGAAAATCGCTATGCTATCAGTTACCGGCTTTACTGAAAGAAGGAACCTGTCTTGTAGTCTCTCCTTTGCTTGCATTAATGAAAGATCAGGTAAATCAGCTTAAATCCCGCGGTATAGAAGCCGAATATCTTTCATCTGAACTGGATGAATATGATGCCGAAACAATTTATGACCGCTGTAAGGAAGGTCTTACCAAATTACTTTATGTTTCTCCCGAAAGACTTACCAATAGTCAGTTTATTCAGAACATGCAGGAAATTCAGCTATCCTTTATTGCAGTGGATGAAGCTCACTGTATTTCAGAATGGGGACAGGATTTCCGGCCAAGTTATCAGAATATTAAAGGATTCAGAAGTAACAATCCTGAGATCCCCTGTCTTGCCCTTACTGCGACTGCAACGCCAAAAGTTCTGGAGGAAATCAAAAATAAGCTGGAACTCAAAAAACCTTCTGTTTTCCAAAAAAGTTTCAAGAGAGAAAATATCAAAATATTTACAGATGAAGTATCTGATAAATTCCAACGTGTTTTCGATATTTTAAAATACAGCAACGACTCTGGGATAGTCTATGTAAGAACCAGAAAAGAAGCTGAACTACTGGCGGAATTTCTGAAAAAAAATCAACTGAAAAATGTAGATTACTTTCATGCAGGCTTAACAACCAAAGAAAAAAATGCCAGACAGAATCTTTGGAACAACAGCGATAATCACGTTCTTATTTCTACCAACGCCTTTGGAATGGGTATTGATAAAGACAACGTACGATTTGTCATCCATTATTCTCCTGCTGCCTCTCTGGAAAACTATTACCAGGAAATCGGAAGAGCCGGAAGAGATGGAAAAGACAGTTTTGCTTTTATGCTTTGGAATAAACAGGAGCTTCTGAATTTTGATCAGGTCTTAAAAAACCAAACTCCCAACAAAGCAGAATTTTTAAAAATCATTAGCTACCTCTACTCTATTTTCCAGGTAGCAGAATTTGAACTTCCTGAAAAAACATTTCAGCTGAATACTCTTGGTATACAGAATTTCACAAAGCTGTCGAAAGCAAAAATTAATAACATACTCAATTTTCTGCACAACCAGGAAATTATCTACTACAATGAAAACAAAAGCCTCTCTTCACTGGAGCTTTTTATCAAGGCTGATGAGATAGACCAGTTACCTCAAAAAGATGCTCATTTTATGGAGCTTCTGTTCCGTACTGTATCCGGTATTACAACCCACAAGGTAATGTTCAGTGAACAGCAGGTAAGTAATAAAATCAATGTCAGTGTCCCTTTGATCAAAGAACGTCTTAAGGAATTGCAGCAAAAGAATTATCTTGAATATATTGATGGTGCACTTTCAAGTATTAAATTCCTTAAGCCCCGCGACGAAAGAGCGGTAAATAACGCTTACTGGAAATTATTTGAGCATATTCAGAGAAACAAAATCCAGAAATGGGAAGAAATGAAGTTTTACGTAGAAAACAATGAATACTGTAAAATGAAACTTATCCTGGCCTATTTTGGTGAAAAAAATTCAAAAAACTGCGGCCAATGTTCTGTTTGCGAAAAAAATAAACAGTCTATGTTTGGTAAGAATATATCTCAGCAGATCGTTAATTTACTAGCAAAAAAACCGGCAACCATTGAAGAGCTTTCTATACAGCTGAGCTATCATTCTAGAGAAAATATTTTAGAAAACCTTATTTTCCTTTTAGATTCCGGAAAGGTAAGAATGCTGAACTTCAGAACTTATGAGCTCAATCATTAATAATAAATAAAGAGCGATAAGTAATAATAACGTAGAATGATTTTTTAAATTCCAAGATAAAATCTACTCATCCTATTTATAAGACTCTAATACTCTCAAACTCTAACACCCTTCGACTCTCAGATCAAAAACTTATCTTTGTACTATGAAATCATTGAAAGTCGTTTTTTTAGGGACTCCTGAGTTTGCAAAAACTTCTTTGGAGGCGGTCCATCAATCTCACCATCAGGTGGTAGGTGTTGTAACTGTAGCGGATAAAGCAAGCGGACGTGGACAGAAAATACACAAGTCCCCGGTAAAAGTCTATGCGGAAGAAAACAATATTCCTGTTTTTCAGCCGGAAAAATTGAGAAATCCTGAGTTTTTGGAAGAACTTAGAAAATTGGATGCCGATGTTTTTATCGTGGTAGCTTTCAGAATGATGCCTAAAGTTCTTTTTGAAATGCCTAAAATGGGGACCTTCAATCTTCACGCATCTTTGCTGCCGGATTACAGAGGAGCTGCTCCTATCAATTATGCAGTAATCAATGGTGAAACAAAATCCGGAGCAACCACTTTCTTTATTAATGAAAAAATTGATGAAGGGAATATTCTTCTTCAGCAGGAAATAGACATTTTACCTGACGAAAATGCAGGAAGTCTCCACGACAGGCTGATGGAAATGGGTTCTGAGCTAGTGGTTAAAACATTAGATGGTCTGGCTGAAAACGCTATTGAAGAAAAACCTCAGCCACAGGTAGAGCATCCCAAAAATGCCTATAAAATCTTCAAAGAGGATACCAGAATCAAATGGAATCAACCGTCGAAAGTCATTCATCAGTTTATTCTGGGAATGTCTCCTTACCCTGCAGCTTTCACTACTTTAAAAATTGAAAACGAAGAAAAAGGATTAAAAATCTTCGGAGGAAAATTTGAACTTTCTGATCACGGAAAACCGGCAGGAACTTTAGATATTTCAAAGAATGAATTTAAAATCTATACTCAGGACGGAATGTATTATCCTCTGGAACTTCAGTTGGAAGGTAAAAAAAGAATGACTGTGAAGGATTTCTTAAATGGCTTCAGAAATTTTGATGGAATCACACTAAGCTAAATATTAAATTCAGATCATTATCTTACATACAAAAGCCATAAGAGTTTATTACCAATACTCTTATGGCTTTTTAAATTTTGTACATAAAAAAGGTTTAGGAAATCCTAAACCTTTTTATATTGTAAACAGTAAAAACTTACTGCTGACTATTCATAGACTATAATTGTACCAGCTCGGTCACCTCTACATCATATCCTCCAACCTGAGGTTTGATATTTGGGTTTTGAGTGATTACTTTAAACTTATTGATCCCTAAATTCTTTAAGATCTGCGTTCCAATTCCATAATCTCTGTAATTGTATGCTAAAGTAGGATGCTGCTCCTGTCCGTCCTGATAGTTCAGGAACTGCTGAAGTTTTCTCA